>NZ_JAUQXO010000038.1:0-40802 GCF_030834625.1 Geobacter sp. | reverse complement strand
GCCGATGCGCGGCTTGGCCACGAAGTCGACCGCCCCGAGTTCCAGCGCGCGCAGCGTCACTTCGGCGCCGCGCTCGGTCTGGGTGCTGACCATCACCACCGGAGTCGGACGCAGCCGCATCAGACGCGCCAGGAAGTCGATGCCATCCATGCGCGGCATCTCGACGTCGAGCGTGATCACGTCGGGGTTGGCGGCGCGGATCAGTTCGCGCGCGGCCAGCGGATCGGACGCCGTGCCGACGCACTGCATGTCGTGCTGCCGATCGATGATCTCGGCCAGCAGCTTGCGCACCAGCGCCGAGTCGTCGACCACCACCACGCGGATCGGGGCTCTGCTGTCCATGCCTGTGGCTTCGGCCGTCAGAACAGATCGACCGTGCCGCCGCGGCGGGCGTGCGGCGCGGCCCTCTCGGCGGCTTCGCGCTCCTGTGCGGCGAGCGCGGCGGGGTTGGCCGGCGTCAGCCGCTTGACCAGCGCCTTGCCGCTGGCTGCCAGCAGGCAGACCTTGCGCACGCAACGGTCGAGCACGTCCTTGCTGACCAGCGGGATGCGCTCGGCGCTCAGGTAGTCGAACACGAACCGCGTGTTGCGCTCGCCGACGTTGAGGCTGGCCATCTCGGCGATCACCGCGCCGCCGCCGAACACCTTGGCCTCGAGGGTGGCGCGCGTCGCACCGCGCTTGAGCAGACTGTTGATCAGCATTTCCATCGCGTACGAGCCGTAGCGGCCGCCGTCGCCATCGGGCAGCATGAAGTGGTTCATGCCGCCGATGCGGCGCTCGCGGTCCCACAGGCACGCGGCGATGCACGAGCCGAGCGTGGTCACGATCAGCATGTCGTGCTGCGAGACGAAGAACTCGCCGGGCAGCACGCGCACGGCGTCGCGGCCGAAGTTCGCGTCCCAGTAGAAGAACGAGGCCTCGCCCGGTGTGCGCGGCGCGGCCCGCAGCTGCGCGAGCCGCGAGCCGGGCGGCGGCGCGGGTGCGGGTGCGTTCGCGGGCGACGACATCCTCAGGCCTTCGCGTAGATCGTCTTGCCGCGCAGCCGGAACCACTGGCGTGCCTGCACGAAGCTCTCCGCATGACCGGCGTACAGCAATCCGCCGGCCGCCAGCACGCCGTGCAGCCGCTGCAGCACCGCCTGCCGCGTGGCGCCATCGAAGTAGATCATCACGTTGCGGCAGAAGATGGCGTCGAACCGCTCCCGCATGGGCCACTCCGGGTCCAGGAGGTTCAGCTGCCGGAAGGTGATGAGCTTCCGCAGCTCGGGCCTCACCCGGGCCAGGCCGGCGTTGTTACCGTCGCCCCTGAGGAAGAAGCGCCGCAGCTGCTCCCGGGGGAGCCGGTCGGTCCGGTCGAGGCGGTAGACCCCCTGCCGGGCCCGGTCAAGGACGCTGGTGTCGATGTCCGTCGCCAAAATCCGCACCGGCGGGGTGAAGGTGTTGAACTGCTCCACCACGGTCATGGCGATGGAGTAGGGCTCTTCGCCGGTGGAGGCGGCGCAGCACCAGATGGAGAGGGGGCGCCGGCCGCCGAGCCCCTTCAGGTGATCCGCCAGGATCGGGAAGTGGTGGGGCTCCCGGAAGAAGGATGTGAGGTTCGTGGTGAGGGCGTTGACGAATTCCACCTGCTCCTGCCGGTCGCCGCTTTCCAGGATGCGGAGGTAGTCGGCGAAGGAGGAGAGCCCCCTGACCCGCAGGCGGCGGGCCAGGCGGCCGTAGACCAGGTCCCGCTTGACCGGGCTCAGGGCGATCCCCGCGGTGCGGTAGATGAGCTCCCGCACCCGGGCGAAGTCGCCGTCGGTGAAGCGGAACTCGCGGGTTTCCACGGTGGGGGAATCAGCGTCAGTTCCTGTCTGCTGGGCTGTGGCGTGGTCGGGCATGGGGGGCTCATTTCAGCTATTGCCGGTTCTTCTTTTGGATCTCTTATGTTTTTCCCCCTCCCTTGACGGGAGGGGGCCAGGGGGTGGGTGAAGTCGGAACTGCGGAGAATAGGTCAACTTCCCCCCCACCCCAGCCCTCCCCCGCAAGGGGGGAGGGAGAATTATGTCCTGTCGTATTGTGCCAATGAAGCCCTAGAATTCCTTCCAGTCATCGTCATACCCCACGGCCTTGGGAAGCTCGGCTTCGTGGTGCTCCGGGGGGGCCGGCTTGTGGTAGCCGTTGGCGGCCTTCACCTTGGTGGCGGGCTTTGTGGCCGGGGTGTTCCTGGCAATGGGGGCAACCTTGGCCGCGGGCTTCCGCTCCTTCTTCGGCGCGGGGGCGTCGGCGCGGCCGCCGTCGGCCAGCTTGAAACGGCTCACGGTGGAGACCATGGTGCGGGCCTGGTCCTCCAGGGCCTCGGCGGCCGCGGCGGCTTCCTCCACCAGGGCGGCGTTCTGCTGGGTCACGTCGTCCATCTGGGTGATGGCGGTGTTCACCTGCTCGATGCCGCTGGACTGCTCGATGGAGGCGGCGGAGATCTCGGCCATGATGTCGGCCACCCGCTTGATGCTGGTGACGATCTCCCGGGTGGTGTCGCCGGCCTCTTCCACCAGGCGGCTGCCATCCTCTACCTTGGTCACCGAGTCCTCGATGAGGCTCTTGATCTCCTTGGCCGCGGCTGCGCTCCGCTGGGCAAGGTTGCGCACCTCGCCGGCCACCACGGCGAAGCCGCGTCCCTGCTCGCCGGCCCGGGCCGCCTCCACCGCCGCGTTGAGGGCGAGGATGTTGGTCTGGAAGGCGATGCCGTCGATGACCCCGATGATGTCGGAAATCTTGCGGGAGCTCTGGGTGATGGCCCCCATGGTGTCCACCACCCGGCCGATGACGTCGCCGCCCCGCTCCGCCACTTCGCTGGCGGTCATGGCCAGCTTGTTGGCCTGCTGGGCGTTGTCGGCATTCTGCTTCACGGTGGAGGTGAGTTCCTCCATGCTGGATGCGGTCTCCTCCAGGGCCGAGGCCTGCTCCTCGGTCCGCTGAGAGAGGTCGGCGTTGCCGGCGGAGATCTGCTCGGTGGCGCTGGCGATGGAGTCGGCGCCGGTGCGGACTTCGGCCACGATGTGGGAGAGGCTGTCGTTCATCTCCCGCAGCGACCGGAGCAACTGGCCGGTCTCGTCCTCGCTGGCGACTTCGATGGCGCAGGTCAGGTCTCCGGCGGCGATATGCTCGGAGGCGGTGATGGCCTCACCCAGGGCCATCCTGATCCGGCGCGCCACGAAGTAGGCGAAGGCGAAGATCAGCAGGGCGCAGACCAGCGTGGCCGTGATGATCTGAATCTTCATGGCAATCATTTGTTTCTGCACGTCATCCACATAGATGCCGCTGCCGATGACCCATCCCCACTCCTTGACCAACTGGACACGGGAGATCTTGGGGCTCGGCGCCGTAGCTCCCGGTTTCGGCCACTGGTACTCAACATCCCCTTCGCCCTGGTCTCTGGCGACCTTCGCCATTTCCACAAAGAACGGCTTGCCTGTGGGGTCCTTGAGGTCGTCGAGTTTTTTCCCTTCCATTTCCGGCTTGATGGGGTGCATCACCATGACCGGATCGAGGGTGTTTATCCAGAAATATTCATTCCCCTGGTACCGGAGTTGGCGAATGTTGTCGATGGCCCGCTTCTTGGCCTCGGCTTCGGTCAGTTCCCCGCTCTTTACCCTCGCCAGGTACCCATCGATCAGGGTGGCGACGGTATCGACGGTGCTCCCCACGGTTTCCTTCTTTTCTGCCATGAGCTTCTTTTCCACCAGGGGGAGCACGTAGAACATGATGCCCGAGACGATGAGCGTGATGGTCACCACCGAGATGGTGAGTATCTTGGAGAGGATCTTCCAGTCTTTGAAGCCTTTGACTTTCATGGGTTTTCACCTTTCATTCGAGGATTGATTATGTGTACCTGTCGTAGGGGCGCGGTTGCCGCGCCCTGGGCGGGAAAACCCCGCCCCTACGCCGCGCTCTCCATGAGCTGCATCTCGTCGCTGCTCAGGAGTTTTTCTATGTCCATGAGGATGAGCATCTGGCCGTTCACGGTGCCGAGGCCGGTCAGGTAGCGGGTATCCAGGGCGGAGCCCAGTTCCGGGGCCGGCCTGATCTGTTCCGACTCCAGGGCCACCACGTCGGAGACGCCGTCCACCACCATGCCGATGACCCGGTTCAGCACGTTCATGATGATGACCACGGTGAACTCGTCGTAGTGGGGTGTGCCGAGGCGGAACCTGATCCGCATGTCCACGATGGGCACGATCACCCCCCGCAGGTTGATGACTCCCTTGAGGAATTCCGGCGCGTTGGCGATGCGGGTCACGGCGTCGTAGCCCCGGATCTCCTGTACCTTGAGGATGTCGATGCCGTACTCCTCTGCCCCGAGGGTGAAGGTGAGGTACTCATGGGGAGTGGTTGATATTCCATGTGCGGGTGGAACGTGGTGCATTTCCATGGCAGATGTCTCCTGTTGATGTTTCCGTAGGGGCACCGTTTCGGTGCCCTTTTGGGCGGGGAAACCCCGCCCCTACACAATTGGTGTCGTCGAACCGCCTGGCCTGTTCATTCGCATCACTGCGTGGACGTCCAGAATCAGAGCCACCCGCCCGTCCCCGAGGATCGTGGCGCCCGAGGTCCCCTCCACCTTGCGGTAGTTGGCCTCCAGGCTCTTGATGACCACCTGGTGCTCGTCCAGAAGGGCATCCACCAGAAGTGCCGCCTTCTCTCCCTCCACGTCCACCAGCACGACGATCCCCTCGTCGGCCCTCGTGACTGTCGTCTCCAGATTGAAGAGCGCGTGGAGCGGCAACAGGGGAAGGTACTCGCCCCGGACATGGACCACGCTCCTGCCGTTCACGGACTTGATTTCCTCTGGCTTTGGCTGGAGGGATTCGATGATGGCGTTCAGGGGGATGATGAACTTTTCTCCGCCAACTGCCACGGAGAGGCCGTCGAGGATCGCCAGGGTGAGGGGGAGGCTGATGGTTACCCGGGTCCCCGCGCCCGGCTCCGACGAGATATTCACCCTGCCGCTGAGGGCCTGCACGTTCCGCAGCACCACGTCCATGCCGACGCCGCGACCGGAGATGTCGGTGACGGTCTCGGCGGTGGAGAAACCGGGGGCGAAGATCAGCTGCCAAACTTCCTCGTCGGCCATGGCCGCGCTGGCCGGGATGCCCCGTTCGGCGGCCTTGCGGAGGATCTTCTCCCGGCTGAGCCCGGCGCCGTCGTCCATGACGTCGATGACGATCCTGCCCCCCGCCTGGGAGGCCCGCAGTGTGATGGTGCCGATGGGATCTTTGCCTGCGGCCATGCGCGCCTCGGGAGATTCCAGCCCGTGGTCGAGGCAGTTGCGCACCAGGTGGGTGAGGGGGTCGGCGATCTTCTCGATGAGCCCCTTGTCCAGTTCGGTGGCTTCTCCCAGGGTCCGCAACTCCACCTGCTTGCCGAGCTTGGCCGCCAGGTCGCGCACCAGGCGCGGGAAGCGGCTGAAGACGATGCTGATGGGCACCAGCCGGATCGACATGACGCTCTGCTGGAGGTCGCGGGTGTTGCGCTCCAGCTGCAGGAGCCCCCGGTGGATGTTCTCGAAGAGGACCGGGTCGAGTACCCCGGCCATCTGGGCAAGCATGGACTGGGTGATGACCAGTTCGCCCACCTGGTTGATGAGCTGGTCCACCTTGGTGACCCCCACCCTGATGGAAGACTCTGCCGCCTCGGGACCCCGGCGCCCGAAGGCCCCCGGCACCGTTTCGTCGCGGTCATAGGCGCGACGGCCCAGGGGGACGATGGCTGAGTCTGCCGGTGCGCTTGCGCTGTACGGCGCATCGTCCGTCATGGGTGCCGGCGCGGTTTCGTGCCCTTCTTTCGTGCTGATCGTCAGCTGTTCCCGCTCGGCCACGAACTCGAAGATCTCCCGGATCTCCTCCTCGCCGGCGGCGGTGTCGAGGGTGAAGATCCAACGGGCGTGACAGACCTCGGGATCAAACATTTCAAAAGGCGGCGCATCGGGAAGCTCGGCCTTCACTGAGAGTTCACCCAGGAGCGCCAGCTCGTTGAAGAGGTTCTCGAGCCGCACGCCCCGCTGAAAGATGTCGTTGTCGGGGCTGAAAAGGATCTCCAGCCGGCGGAAGGCGGGCGTGTTCTCGGGACCTGGAACGTGGCACTCGGGGGGATTTCCGGCAGGGGGGGCGCTTCCTTCAATCTGGTCCTGCAGCCGGCGGCAGACTTTCTCGATGACCGCCTGGTCCACGGGGGTGCCGTCCCGGTGTCCTGCCAACTGCATGGCGATGGCATCGCGGGCCTCCAGGAAGAGGTCTATCATTGACGCGGCGAGACGGATTTCGTTGCCGCGCACCCTGTCCAGCAGCGATTCAAGCTCGTGGGTCACCACGGTAAGGTCCGTGAAACCGAACAAACCGGCCCCCCCCTTGATGGAGTGGGCGGCGCGGAACAGGGCGTTCAGCTCCTCGCCGTCCGGATTCTCCGGGTCCAGGGCCACAAGAATTTGTTCCATTTCGGCCAGGTGCTCGCTGCACTCCTCGATGAAGACGCCGTTGAAACGCCCCAGATCGATGGTGGTGTTCTGGTGAGGAGAGACGGTCATGCGTGTCCCTTGCTGACGTCCCGCATCGTCTCGAACTCGTGGCCGAAACCGAGTAGCTCGATGCTGCCGCGGAATTCGTCAGGGATATTGGTCAGGACCGGAGTGAAACCAAGCAGTCTCAGATGGCGAATAACTATCGTCAGGAGCTGACAACCGCAGGCATCGAACAGGGCAACGTCTGCAAGGTCGATGACCGGCTGAGCCTCCACGGTGTCCGACTCCTGCGGAAGAGCGCGGGAGAGTGCCGCCAGATGTTCCGTCAGGGGTAAGAGCTGCTGTGTGACGCCGGTCATGGACCAGTCGCCGGTCAGCTTTATCGTCTGCTTCTCTGGTGCGTTCTCTGGCATGGGGGCCTCCATTGCATCGATGGCCGGCTGAAAAGGTGCCGGTTACGCAGAGGCTTATTGCAGACGGAATGCCAGAGTGTATACAGAAAATATTCAGCAATTACAGTGTGTTGCCGATGGCGTTGAATGCGGGGGGTGCGACGAAAGTTGCAGCTGGCGAGACGGCGAAGGGAAGATGGGCGGCTGGCGTGGGCTTGCGGAGTATGTGCGCCGTTAGTTGACGGTGCAAAAAATGTCGCAGGGGATTTTACGGGGGTAGCTAACCATTCAAACCCTGATGTAGGGGCGGGGTTCCCCCGCCCCGGATTGGGCGAGTCATGCCTCGCCCCTACCTTCATGTTTCCGGCTCAAACGCTTGTTGAGGGCCTGGCGGGTTATCCCCAGATGGGCTGAAGCTATCCCCTGGTTGCCGTTGGCCATCCGCAGGGCATGGGTGATAAGGGCGTCCTCCGCTTCCTTCAGGGTCGGCATGCGGCCGGCGTGTCCCGACTCTTCGCCCAGGCCTCCGAGGAAGGGAAGGGGAGACGTTTCCGCCGGGGAGCGAGGGGGGCCGATCACTTCCCGGAAGCTGGCCAGGGAGAGCACCCCCTTGTCGTGGCGCGCCATGGCATCGAAGACCATGGCCCGCAGCTCCCGGATGTTGCCCGGGAACGCGTAGATGCCGAGGTATCCGGCCAACTCCGCAGGGATGGTAGGCTTCTGCCGGGAGAGAGCGGTTGCCGCTTCTTCGAAAAAGTGCTCCACCAGGAGCGGGATATCCTCGCGCCGGTCCCGCAGGGGAGGGATCAGAACCTGATGGGCGCTCAGACGGTAGTAGAGATCTTTCCGGAAACTCCCTTCCGCCATCATTGCTTTCAGGTCCCGGTTCGTGGCGACCACGATCCGCGCGGTGGCCCGGGACGGTGTGTCGGCCCCGAGAGGGTAATACTCCTGCTCCTGAAGGAGCCTGAGCAGCTTTACCTGGGATGACGGCTGCAGGTCGCCGATTTCATCGAGAAAGAGGGTGCCTTTGGCCGCCTTGGCGATGAGTCCCTCCCGCGGCTGGTCGGCGCCGGTGAAGGCCCCCTTGCGGTGGCCGAAGAGGGTGTCGGAGAAGACCATGTCGTCGAGCCCGGCGATGTTGACCGCCACGAAGGGGCCGGTGCGTCCGCTTATGTCGTGAACGGTGCGGGCCACAAGCTCCTTGCCCACCCCTGTCTCGCCGGTGACCAGGAGCGGCTGGTCGCTGCCGGCTACCGCCTCCAGATACTGAAAGATGGCCCGCATCTTCTGGCTGCGGGTGATGATCGGGGCAAACACCCCTTCGTTATCGAGTCCGCCGGAGAGGAGGCGGCTGCTCAGGGAACTCACCTGGGAGCGGAGACAGTGCATCTCCAGCGCCCTCCTGACCGTTGCCAGAAGCCGTGGCTGCTCCACCGGCTTGACGAAATAGTCGAACGCCCCCGCCTTCATGCACTCCACGGCCATTTCCACTTCGTTTGCCGCCGTCAGCACGATGACCGGAATCTGCGGATGGTTCGCGGTGATCTTTTTCAGGAGCTCGTACCCTGGAAGATGGGGCATGTAGAGGTCCAGGAGGACGAGGGCCACCTCCTGCCGGGAAAGAATTTCCATGACCCTGCGGCTGTCGCTTTCCGTCAGCACCCGGGAAAAGCCGGCACTGCGCAGGGCGATGCTGGTTGTGAAGAGGATCTCCTCCTCATCGTCCACCAGCAGGATGGGGAAGGTATGTTTGTCAGTCATTGCTTCGCTCTCCCACGTGATAGGCGATCGGCAGGGTCACCGTGGCAGTGCTCCCCGTGCCGGGAGTCGATTCGAATTTCAGCGTGCCGTTGTGCTCCCTGATGATGGCGGCGGAGATGGAGAGCCCGAGGCCGGTGCCTCCCCGTTCCAGTTTGGTGGAGAAGAAGGGTTCCGTGAGGCGCTCCATCACCTCCCGCGACATCCCTTCCCCTTCGTCGCGGACGGTGATGGTGATGACGGATGCGGCGAGATCGGCGTCCGTGGAGACGGTGACGCCCGCCTCTTTGCCTGGCAACGCCTGCAGGGCATTCATGATCAGGTTGATGATCACCTGTTCGATCTGCTGGGATTTCCCCTGGCCAAACGGGAGGTTCTCTGCCAGCTCCACGCGGAAATGGTCGGTGTAGCGGTGAATCTGGTAGCTGAGGATGAGTTTCGCATCCTCCACGATCCGGTTGACGCTGATCGGCATGAAGGTCTTGGCGGTGTCTTCCCGGGCAAAGTCCCTGAGGTTGTTGACAATGGCGCTGATGCGGCGCGATCCCTCCTTGACTCCGTGGAGAAGGCGGGGAACGATCCGCTCCACCTCACCGATCGGCAGCCCCCCCAGGATAAAATCGCCATTCTCGGCGCGATGGCCGTCAAGGATCGGCACGGTGTCCGACCAGACATTCTCGATGAGTGCCGCGTTCCCCTGGATGAAGGTGTTGGGGTTGTTTATCTCGTGGGCGATGCCGGAGACGAGGACGCCGAGTGACGTCATCTTGTTGGTGTGGATGAGGCGGGACTGGGTGATCTGTGCCTCCTCTTCCATGCGTATCCTCTGGGTTATGTCGCGGATGGAGCAGTAGACCACCTCCGTGTCCCGCAGCCTGATGATCTTGCCCCAGATCGAGGTGATGAGGTGGGTTCCGTCGGATCGGACAGCGCCGATGCGGTCCAGGTGGAAGGGGGTCGTATCCCCGGAGGGGGGTATGGCCTCGATGAACGAGGTGTAGTCGTTGGGAGCGATGAACGAACAGGGGCCGAGCCAGTTGAGTGATTCCCGGTCACGACCGATCAGTGCTTCCATGGCTCTGTTGGCATCGATGATGTCCAGGGTTTTCCGCGCCAGCAGGATGATGGCGTCCTCGTTCTGTTCGAAGAGTTCCCTGAAACGGGCCTCGCTCTCCTGCAGTGCTTTCACGGCGAGGGTGCTCACCGTGATATCCTTGACGACCCCCTGCATCCGCACCGGAACTCCTTCCGTATTGAACTCCACTTCTCCCTGCTCCTGCACATGCCTGATCTCCCCGTCAGGACAGACGACGCGATGCGTTATGTCGTAGGGCGCCTGATTCTTCAGGGCAGCAGTGATGGCATCATCCACGGGTTGCCGGTCGTCGGGATGGACTGCGTTCAGGAATGCTTCGTACGTCATGCCGAATTGGTCTGGGGAGATACGGAAAATGCGGTAGATCTCCTTGGACCAGAGAACCGTGTTGTCGAGAATATCCCAGTCCCAGTTCCCCACGTGGGCAATCTGCTGGGCCTTTGCGAGGCGGGCCTCGTTCTCCCGCAGTCTCAGTTCGACCTCCCGCCGTTCCGAAATGTCCCTGGCAATGCCGGTGGTGCCGATGACCGTCCCCGATTCATCGAAGATGGGCATTTTTATGGTTTCGATCCATTTTCTGTTCCCATGGGCGTCAACGAGCGGTTCCTCGGTGCGGATCTGTTTTCCTGCCTTCATGACTCGGGCGTCGTCTTCTCGATAGAGCGTGGCAAGGTCAGTTGGCCATACGTCCAGGTCCGTTTTTCCGGGAAGGTCGGCGGGGAGGAAGCCGCATGCCTGGGCAAATGCCCCGTTGGCGGCGATAAATCTGCTTTCGGCATCCTTGAGCCAGACCAGATCGGGAATGTTGTCGAGCATGGCCTGCTGCTGCAGGCGGATCAGGCGCAGAGATTCCTCGGTCTGCTTCCGTTCCGTGACGTCCCGCACCACCGCCTGGAGCACCGCACGACCCTGGATGGTCAGTGACTTCAGGGAGACTTCGGTGTTTACCGTGGTGCCGTCCTGCCGCAGGTGCTGCCAGGGAAAGAAATGGGCTTCGCCGGCAAGGGCAGTGTCGATCAGCTTGCAGGCCCTGTCGGCGGACGGTGTGCCGTCGGGCTGGAGATCTGGCGAGAAGTGAAGGGGTGATCTCCCGATGATTTCACTGCGGCTGCTGCCAAACAGTCGACACACCTGTTCGTTGCAGTCAAAAATTATGTCGTCGAGAAGGAGAATTCCCTCGGCGGAACTCTCGAAGAGGGTCCGATACTTGGTTTCGTTCTCCTGGAGCGCCTCCAGATGGCGCTTCCTGTCTCTCAGCATGACAACGGCCAGCACGGAGAAAATCGTAGAAATGATCGCTGCGCCGGAGATGACGTTTGTCTTGTAGTGCTCGTACCGCGAATAGAATTCGTTTTTCCTGGCACCCACATAGAGAACGCCGATGATTTCGCCCCGGCTGTTCCTGATGGGGTCGTAGGCGGTGAAATACGGGATGCCGAGAATCATGGCCTCGCCGCGGTACGGAGTGTTGTGTCTGAAGATTGCGTTGTACGCAGTTTCGTTCAGTTTTGTACCGACCGCCCGGGTCCCGTCTTCCTTGCGGATGGTGGTGGAAACCCGGATGTCCCCCATGAAGACCGTCGCGGTGCCGCCGAAGATGGACTGGATCGTGTCAGGCAGCTCGACATTGCCGTTCAGGACGTAATCTCCCGCCATCAGTTTCCCGTCGGCGATCCTGAAATCCGTTCCCTTGGCCCTGAGCAGCCGCCAGAAGGTCTGAATCCCCTGTTCCTGCTCCACCTGCGCCAGCCGCTCCGATTCGCCACGGATTGCCGCCAGGAAGAGGAGCGTGGATATTATGGTTGCTCCGACCACGAAGAGTATGTTCAGGGCTATGACATTGACGGTGATTTTTCGCATGGGGCGTTGTCGCGGAATGTCCTGAATAATATTAGATAATTGAGTGCGTTGGAGGGGTCTGCAAGAGAAGTACCAAGAGGGTCGTACAGACCCGGAGGCTGAGGGGGGGATTACAGGCCGTGCCGCGCCATTTTGTAGCGCAGCGTGCCCCGGGGGATCATGAGGATCTGGGCCGCCTGGAGGACGTTGTTGTCGGTCATGTCAAGGGCCGCCTGGATGAGTTCCTTCTCGTAGCGGTCGGTGGCGGCCTCCAGTCCCAGGGGGAGATCGGCCATGACCGCCGCTGACTTGGCCTTCTCGGCCATGTCGAGGGGGTTGATCTCGCGGGGGAGGTGTTCGGGGAGGAGCGCAGGGCCGTCGTGCATGATGCAGGTCCGCTCGATGACGTTCTTCAGTTCGCGGATGTTGCCGGGCCACTGGTAGGCTTCCAGCATCCGCAGGGCCTCGGGAGAGATTTCCTGGAAGCTTCTGGAGAAGGCGCGGCTGAAGCGGTCCAGGTAGAATTTGGCCAGGACCGGGATGTCCTCGCGCCGCTCCCGCAGGGCCGGCAGGTGGATCGGCAGGACGTTGAGGCGGTAGTAGAGGTCTTCGCGGAAGGCTCCGTCGCTGATTGCATCGCGCAGATTCCGGTTGGTGGCGGCCACCACCCGCACGTCGATCTCGATGTTCCGGGTGCCGCCCACCCGGCGGATCTTCCGGTCCTCCAGCACCCGCAGCAGTTTTGCCTGGATGGTGAAGTCCATCTCGCCGATCTCGTCCAGGAAGATGGTCCCCTTGTTGGCTTCCTCGAAGAGGCCGGGCTTGCGTTGTCTGGCGTCGGTGAAGGCCCCTTTCTCATGGCCGAAGAGCTCGCTTTCCAGGAGATTCACCGGCATGGAGGCGCAGTTGATCTCGATGAAGGGGGCCTCGCGGCGCTCCGACAGGTGATGGATAATGCGGGCCACCAGCTCCTTGCCGGTCCCCGATTCGCCGGTGAGAAGCACCGTGGAGACCGGGTACTTCACGATCTCCTTCACCTGCCGGATGATCTCCTTGAGCCCCGAGCCGGCCCCCACCAGCGGCACCTTCTCGAAGAGCTCCAGATCCCCCTTGCGGAGGTTGCGGACCTCGCGCTTGAGGGTCTGAGTCTGGAGTGCCAGCTTCACGATGACCCGCAGGGCGTCGGCCTTGAAGGGCTTCTTCATGTAGTGGAAGGCCCCCAGCTTCAGGGCGTCCACGGCGCTCTCCACTGACCCGAAGCCGGTGATGATGATGACGAGAAGTTCCGGGTCGATCTTCTTGAGGGACTTGAGCACCTCTATGCCGTCCTCGGTCCCCAGGTTCAGGTCCAGGAGGACCAGGTCCACATCCTCCTCCGAGACTATTTCCAGCGCTTCCTTCCCGCCTGCGGCCGGGAGAACCTGGTATCCCTCGTCTCCCAGGACCCGCTCCACGTTCTCGCGGATGAATGCTTCGTCGTCTATGATGAGGATCTTTTCCATGGCTGCCCCCTACCGGTACTGCTCCATCATCAGGTCGGCGAAGGCGCAGGCCGCCGGGGAGAGCTCCCGTCCGTCCCGCTGCACAAGGTAAAACGTGCGGGAAACCTTCAGTCCGTCGACCGCAATCTCCACAAGGTCGCCGCGGGCCAGTTCTTTTCTCACCGAAATTTCCGACAGAAACGACAGTCCCAACCCGCTGGCCACGGCGTGCTTGACCGCCTCGTTGCTGCCAAGACTCGCCCGCACGGTGAGGGTGGCCGGTGCGACGCCGGCGCTGGTCAGGGCTTGCGCGACGGTCCGGGCCGTGCCGGAACCCGGTTCGCGCATGATGAATTCCTGGCTTGCCAAGGCGTCGAGGCTGATAGCTCCAGTGCCGGCCAGGGGGTGGGTGCTCCCGGCGATGAGCCTGATCTCGTCACGCCCCAAGGGGGAGAAGGAGATCCCCTCGTCGTCGAAGCGGCTCCCGACAATGCCAATCTCCACCTCTTCTCGCGCCACCTTGTCCAGAATTTCCCGGCTGTCTCCCTGGAGAAGCGTCAGCCGAACGCCGGGATGGCGCGCCAGGAAGAGGGGCAGCGCTTCGGGGACCATGTAGTCGCCGGGAATGTTGCTCCCCCCGATACGAAGCTCCGCCTCCTCCAGCCCCCGGAAGCGCCGCATGGCCGGCTCGATCTCGCGGGCGCCAGCCACCACCCGCCGGGCATGCTCCAGCAGGAGCTTTCCCCCCTCGGTCAGGAGCGCTCCCCGGCCCGTGCGGTCCAGGAGCTTAACCCCCAGCTCGTTTTCCAGGGCCGCGATGTGCTGGCTCACCGTTGACTGGGTGATGAAGGTGGCCTCGGCTCCCCGGGAGAAGCTGCCGCTTTCGGCCACGGCGAGAAATACTTCCAGTTGTTTGAGGTTCATGGGAATCTCTTGTTATTGAAATAAACGATAGGCGTAATTTGATTCATCAAAAATATCAATTTGACCTTACTCTGTCAAATGCTCAATAATCCGAAAAGTGGTATAAGAATACCTTAAATAGCTATGGATAGAGGAGGGTGTCGTGAAGGTCATCGACTGCAGAAATATGGCCTGTCCCGCGCCGGTGGTGACCACCAAGCGGGCGCTGGAGGAGGCGGGGGGCGAGACGGTGCAGGTGCTCGTGGACCAAGGAGCCCCACGGGAGAACGTGACCCGCTTTGCCGAAAACCGGGGTTTTGCCGTGAGCGAGGCCGAGACGGACGGGGGTTTTGCCCTCACCATCACCGCGTCGGGCAGCGCCGTGGCTGAGCCGGTGCGGACCGTGGCAGGGGAGGGGGGGAAGACAGTCATGCTCGTGGCCTCCGACCGACTCGGCGATGGCCCCGAGGAACTGGGGCGGCTCCTCATGAAGAACTTCATCATAACCCTCCTGGACCTTAAGGAGATTCCGGACCGGATGCTCTTCGTCAATACCGGGGTCCTTCTCACGACGGAAGGTTCCGATGTGCTGCAGGCCCTGGAGCAGCTGGGCAACCGCGGGGTGGAGGTCCTCTCCTGCGGTGTCTGTCTCGACTTCTTCCACCGCAAGGAGAAGCTTGTGGCCGGCACGGTCACCAACATGTTCACCATCGCCGAGAGCCTCATGGGGACAGGGTCGGTGGTCAGACTCTAAATCCACCGGGCTGGAGTGATGGACAGAATGACACACCGGGGTGCTTCCGTTGCCCCGGATTTTTTATTAATGGACGTAAAACATGATTGCTGCGGGTATCGATATCGGTTCAACGGCCACCAAGGCCGTTATCTTTGACGGCGAGGTGCGGGGGACCGCGGTGGTGCCGACCGGATGGGAGCCGCGGGAGGCGGGGCTCAGTGCCCTGCGCCAGGCGCTCGCTGCCGGCAGGGTGAGCGAAGGGCGCCTGGAGCGGGTCATCGGCACCGGTTACGGGCGGATTTCGCTTCCGATCTTCGACCGGAAAGTGACGGAGATTACCTGTCACGCCCGGGGCGCCCACCACCTGAACGGCGCGACGCGCACCGTCATCGACATCGGGGGACAGGACAGCAAGGTGATCGCCCTGGATGCCGCCGGGGGGGTGTCCGATTTCATCATGAACGACAAGTGCGCCGCCGGCACCGGCCGCTTCCTGCAGGTCATGGCCGGGATCCTCGACGTGACCCTCGACGGGCTGGGTGAGTTGGCTGCCTCCGCCGCGCCGGCCCCCCTGTCGAGCATGTGCACGGTCTTTGCCGAGTCGGAGATCATCGGCCTTCTGGCCCAGGGGGTTCCCAAGGGGGCCATTGCTGCCGGCATCCTCGACTCCATCGCCCGGCGGGTACAGGGCCTGGCCGGCCGTCTCCCCCTCACGGGTGTGGTGACCTTCACGGGGGGCACGGCCCGCAATCGCGCCATCTGCCAGGCCATCGCGCAGCGGCTTGGGGTCTCGCTCCACGTTCCCCATGAGCCGCAGCTGGTGGGGGCCCTGGGTGCGGCGCTCATAGGCCGGGATTCCTGAACATAACGATAGAGAAAGAGACCATGGAAATGACGAAAGCGGAAACATTTAGCGAGATTGCCACGTTGCGGGAGCGGAACGCTCTCGCCCTCAAGGATGCGAAGGAGGCGGGGGCGCGGGTGGTGGGGACCTACTGTCTCTATTCGCCGGCGGAACTGGTCGTTGCGGCCGGGGCGATTCCGGTTTCCCTCTGCGGCACGAGCCCGAACCCGATCCCTGCTGCGGAGAAGGTCCTTCCCCGTAACCTCTGCCCCCTCATCAAATCGAGTTACGGCTTCGCTGCAACCGACACCTGCCCCTATTTCCACTTCGCCGACCTCCTCATTGCCGAGACCACCTGCGACGGCAAGAAGAAGATGTATGAGCTCCTGAGCGAGTTCAAACCGCTGCACCTGATGCAACTCCCCCAGGTGCAGGACGGGGCCGCCCTCGACTACTGGCTCGGGGAGCTGAAGCGCCTCGCGGCGCGGTTGGAGCAGGAGTTCGGCGGGGAGTTGACTACGGAGCGGCTCCGGGATGCTATCCGCCTCTGTAACGACGAGCGGCGCTCGCTCCAGGCCCTTCAGGATATCTGCCGAGTGAAGCCGACACCCATCAGCGGCCTTGACCTGTTGACGGTACTCCACAACCGGGGCTTTTCCGTGGACAAGCAAGAGGCCATTGCCCTTGTGGACCGGCTCACGGCGGAGCTCTGGGAGATGGCCGGCGCGGGAATGTCTCCCTTTACGGAAGAGACCCCCCGTGTCCTCCTGACCGGTGTGCCGGTGGGAATCGGTTCCGACAAGGTGGTGCGGCTCGTGGAGGAGTGCGGCGGGAGCGTGGTCTGCTTCGAGAGTTGCGGCGCCTACAAGAAGGTGGAGCCGGTGACCGAGGATGCCGGCGATCCCCTCCGGGCCATTGCCGAGCGTTACCTGCGCATCCCGTGCTCGTGCATGTCCCCCAACCAGGGGCGCTTCGAGCTGGTGGAGCGCCTTGCCCGCGAGTTCCAGGCCGACGGGGTCATCGACCTCACCTGGCAGGGGTGCCACACCTACAACATCGAGTCTTACAGCCTCAAGAAGTACCTCCAGGAGCGGACCGCCATCCCCTTCCTCCAGATCGAGACCGACTATTCCGAGTCGGACACAGAGCAGCTGAAGGTGCGGATCGAGGCGTTTCTGGAGATCCTCCAGCGGGCGCGGGGCAGCGCCCAGTAACCATATTTCACCAACAGGGGAGAATTCATGAAGAAGCTGTTATTTGCGGCAACGCTTATCATCGTCAGCGCCGCAACCGCCTTCGGCGCGGCGAGCCGTGCCGGGGTCGTCACCGTCAATGTGGATCTGTCGGCCCAGGAGCAGGGGAAAGAGGTGAAACTCTGGCTCCCCTATCCGGTCACCGACGCTAACCAGTCCATCACCGGCATCAGCGTATCCGGGGACTACGCCGAGTCCGGCGTCTATACCGACAAGGCCAACGGGACGCCGATCCTCTATGCCCGGTGGGGAAACGACGCCACCAGCCGTAAGCTCTCCTTCACCGTTGCCGCCGAGCGGCAGGAGGTGATTCGCCGCAGCTTCCCCAAAAAGGAAGCGGCCTGGGACCCTGCCGACTACCGCAAGTATCTGGCCCCTACGAGCCTCGGCCCCATCGACGGCGAGGTGAAGAAGCTGGCCGACTCCATCACCACGGGGAAGAAGACCGTGCTGGAGAAGGCGCGGGCCATCTACGACTGGACCTGCGAGCATACCTACCGGGACCCCAACACCAAGGGGTGCGGCAAGGGTGACGTCTGTGTCCTGCTCGAGAAACCGGGCGGGAAGTGCACCGACATCTCCTCGGTATTCATCGCCCTTTCCCGCGCTGCCGGCGTGCCGGCCCGGGAAATCTTCGGCATCCGCCTCGGCAAGAAGGCCGAAGAGGATATCACTACCTGGCAGCACTGCTGGGCCGAGTTTTTCCTCCCCGGTTACGGGTGGGTTCCGGTGGACCCGGCCGATGTCCGCAAGGCGATGCTCGTGGAGAATCTGAAGCTGGAAGACACGAAAACGAAGGAGTATCGGGAGTATTTCTGGGGAGGAATCGACCCCTACCGCATCGCGCTGGCCGTGGGGCGCGACGTGATCCTCAACCCGCCTCAGGCAGGAGCGCCCCTGAACACCTTCGGCTATCCCTACGCCGAGGTTGGGGGGAAGGCGGTGGACTTTTACGATCCGAAGAGCTTCCGCTACACGATCACCTACCAGGAAAAGTAGAGCGCGGCCGGAATCATCCGCCAGTGCGATAAAAAAAGGGAGCCCCCGTGAAGGAGCTCCCTTTTTTCATCTCTGCACCATTCTTCTATTTCTTGAGACTCATCACATAGGCCACAAGAGTTTCCACCTCGATCTCCTGGAGGCTTGAGAAGGCTGGCATGCCGCCGGGGCGTCCCTTGGTGATGCTTTCCTTGATCGCCTCGGGGGTGCGGCCGTATTTGAATTCGGCCCGCTGGAGGGAGGGGCCGCTTCGGCTGCCGGCGCCGCTTCCTTCGCTGCCGTGGCAGCTGGCGCACTGTTTCTTGAAGATGGCGCCCCCCATGGCGGCTTTCTGCTGGTCGGACATGGGACCGCCCATGGTTGTCTGGGGGACTGTACCTTGGGCCGGCGTCTCGGCCGGTGCCTGGGCGGGCTTTTCCTGCTGGGGCTTGCAGCCGGCAGCAGCCAGGCAGCCGGCCAGGACAGCAGCAACGACGATGCTCCTGTGTCCCGAGCTCTTCAGTTTCGCCACAATGGATCTGTCATGCATTGTGCTACCTCCAATGGGAATGTTTTAGGGGAGTATAATGAAGCGCTGCTGTATGTCAAGGCGGAGATTCCAACCCTGCATCGTTGCTGGAATCATTAACGAATCCAACCGTAAAATGGCCGAAACGTGCGGGCCTTCGCTTTGAAAGGCCATCCCCCCGGTGCAGGGGAGGATTTTCCCCTTACTGGCTCCAATCCGCGTCAGTTCTCGCTTTAGCGCGTTCACCTGCTAATACCCGTAACAACTGTTCGGAATTAGGCCCGACTATTGCAGTGTTCTCATTCAAACATTCAAAGTCTCGATAAGATGCATATTAATTACAGGCAGTTGAGAATAGCCAGCATGTCGGTGCCGGTTAATTGGCAGAGGCCGGTGTCGATAAATTGTCCAGTAGGTAGCAGGGTATATCCAAGTTATTCATGGGTGTGCCAAGGCTTCTATGGCGTCGATGACGGTGCAGGGATGGGACAATCCCTGATCTGATCGTGACTTTCGGTTGTTTGGCGTTACATCTGATTTCCATTGTGTAGAGGGGGGCTGGAGTGATCGACGAGGGCACAGGGCGAAGAGTTGGCGTGTCGTTGACTCTTTTGTTGGTTATTGTCTTGTCTCTGGCCTGCGCGGCAGAAGGGGCAATGGAATGCTACAGCTGCCACGGCTCCCGGAGTCCGGTGGATTACCGGCCCGTTGACAGTGCGTACCGAAACATGAGCACGGGCGGCTTCCAGGGGAACCACCGGACTCACCTGGATTCGCAGGCGGCGCCCGCCAGCTGTTCCCTGTGCCATCCCGGCAGCTCCTCGTACACCGCTTCTCACCGCAACGGCAGCATCAGGATTTCCGGCCGCATAAACAATTCCCTCCTTGCCACAACGTTCCGCAACCATACCTCATCACTTCAAAGCGCCACACCCTCGCCCGGATCCTGCGCAAACGTCAACTGCCATTTCGAGGCCGAGACCCCGGTTTGGGGCTCTTCGCCCCTTGCCGTCCCGGCCGGCTGCTCTGCCTGCCACGGCGCTCCCCCCGCCGACGGGAACCATCCAGCCATATCAGGTCCCGGCAAGAAGCACGGCGACTACCTGGGGACCGGTACGGAGAGCTGTGCCACGTGCCACATTGACCACACCGCCGAGGCACGTCCCTTCGCCCACGCCACCAGCGTCGGCAAGCGCTCCCTCGCCGTCCGGTTCACCAAGGCGCCCAACAGCGGCGGCACCTACAGCGGCACCGTCACCTATCCCAACTATCTGCCGAGCCAGAGCCCTACCCGCGACGGCACCTGCACAAATCTCTACTGTCACAGCAATCCGTCGGGAGGCGAGCCGCTCACCGCGGCCCGGTGGGGGGACAGCGGCACCATGAAGTGCTTTTCCTGCCACAAGGGGCGCTCCTCCGACACCACCGCCGCCAACTGCGCCGAAGTCGGGGGGACGTGGGACGCCGCCAAGCAGCTCTGCACGCCGTTTCTCGATATGTCCTCCAGTGGCCACCACCGCCTGGTGGGGGCCCAGTGGATCCGGAAATATCCCTGCTCGTACTGTCACAGCAACACTGTTGACGCGGCGGGGAACATCACTGGCACCGCCATGCACGTCAACGGGGCCAAGGACGTGAAGATGGCGGTCCAGTGGAACATCGTGGGGCGCCCCGAGGCAAGCTACGACCCGGCGACGAAGGTGTGCGACAACGTCTACTGCCACAGCGACGGCACCACCGACCCGGAGCAGGTGCGCCCCTTCGCCTGGACCGAGCCGAAGACCGAATGCAACTCGTGCCACGGCCATCCCACTGGCAGCTGCGCCAATGCCGGCTGCCACGACGGGAGGACCGACGGCAACGGCAAGCTCTGGGTCCTGAAGACCGGCTGGCCCTCGGGGAGCGAATGGATGGGGTCCATGCCCATGTTCCCGAGCCAGGGGGCCGGCACGGCCCGGGCCAACTCCCACGGCCGCCACGCCCAGACCAATTTCACCTGCGACCAGTGCCACGCGGCCACGGTCGCCAACGGCTCATGCACCACCTGCCACGTGGACGGCATCCCCCCCGGCGGCATGGGGGAGGTTGCCCACATCAACGCCGACTACCACGTGAACAAGTCCAAGGACGTGGTCTTCAGGGACGGCGGCTCCTACAACGTGGTCACCAAGGCCTGCTCCAACACCGCGTGCCATACGAGCGGCACCGACCCGGTCTGGGGCGCCTCCGTGAACAGCTCCGTCACCTGCCTCAGCTGCCACGGCACGTCCGGTGCGGACCAGGACGACTACAACGCCTTCAACGGCACCCAGGCGCGCATCAGCCTCCCCGAATGGACCACCGTGGGGCACGGCCGGTATTCCACCGCCGGCCGCTATCCGGTTTCCAACAACCCGGCGGCCAACTTCCCCGGCAACCCCTGCTGGTACTGCCACGACAACAACGTCCTCCACAAGGACGCCGGCAATCCCTACCGGCTCCGGATGCACCACCAGTACGAGCGGCGCTTCGAGAAGGAGTGCGTCTACTGCCACATGGAGCGGACCGACGCCGAGTGCGTCGCCTGTCACGTGGGCCAGGCCGATTCCCTGGCACCCCAGGCAACGGGTGGCGGCATCGTGTTCAAGAAGCGGGACGGGTCGTCGGAAACCAGGCACCCGACCCACACCGACACGGCAACCTGCATTTCGGCGGGGTGCCACGACTCGGACGACGGCACCTTCCCCGACGGGACCCACAAGGGGCACAACGTCCATGCCGGGGTCTGGACCGCCGAGCAGAAGGCCGACGTCAAGAATCAGTACATGATGATGGGAGTCTGCCTCCAGTGCCACGACGACGACACCGGCGGCCAGTGCACGAGCTGCCACCTCCCGCCGCCGGAGAACCCCAGAAAATATGATCTCGGTTTCGACCCGGGCACCGGCTACATCAAGCCGAAACAGGCCCGGGCCTCGGCGGGGCACTTCGGCTACAAGCACTATCGGGCCTTCCTCAACTCGGGCGGCTGGACAAAGGACGCCAACGGCAACTTCATGGGGATCTGGAAGGGGGGGAAATTCTGCTGGGACTGCCACGACCCCCATGGCGATGCCAACATCTACATGGTTCACAAGAAGGTGGCCACCACCACCGACGGGAAGTTCGGCGAGCCCGTGACCCGCGCGGATGTCACCTTTACCGACAAGCTGAGCGGCACCAACTATGCGCGTAAGACGGCCCCCTTCGACGGCATCTGCAACGTCTGCCATTCGCCCAGCAGCAAGCACTTCACCAGCAACTCCGGCGACGGCCACAACCTGAGCCGTCCCTGCACCGGGTGCCACGAGCACCGCTTCGCCGACAGCCACGCCAACAAGCAGAGCTGCAATACCTGTCACGAGAACAGCAAGCCGATCCCGAAACACACGGCCTTCGGACTCCCCCGCGACTGCACCAAGTGCCACCTGGGGACCGTAGGCAAGCGGATGGATGTCATCGGACAGATGAAGTCCAACTCCCATCACGTGCAGCGGGCCAATGGCGAGATCAGGAACACCGACTGCTACCAGTGCCACTGGGAAGCCACCGATGAGGGGCTCATCGACGTCCAGTACCACACCGGCTACAACTACAAGAACTACACGTCGGTGAAAAACGATGTGGTCGATCTGGTGGTGTGGGGCCAGGGAGTCAGGCCTGCCGTCTACCGCGAGTACTCCACCGCCGACGGCAGGGCCACCGCCGCCAGGTTCCTGGCCACCAACATGGGGACCGGCCAGGAGCGGGCAGAGGTTTCGAAGGTTTCGAACCACTGCATCTCCTGCCACAGCGACCAGAACAACGACAGCGTCCCCTTCGATGACTGCAAGACGCCGCGCCAGTATGCCTGGGACAGCCAGAGCATCGCGGCCCGCTACTCCCAGGCCGGCACCGCCACCTGGGGCAAGTATGCCGGCACGGCCAACGCGGCCAAGAAGAACATCACCAAGGCCTTCTCGGCCCACGGCAACGCCGGGGTCAACAAGGGGGGCTTCGATGCCGCCACCGGCCTGGACGGGACCATTCCCGACCGGGGCGGGAGCGTCAGCGTCCAGTGCTTCGACTGCCACAACTCCCACGGCTCCAAGGTGGTGGGGGTCACCTCCAGCTACGTGACGTACAATGGCACCAACAACGGCGCCAACCTGAAGGAGACCAAGCAGAACATCGGCGGTTACACCTACGACTACAAGGCATCGTCCAACGCCTCGGGTGTGAACCCCTACGCTGCCGGCGCCGGCCAGTGCTTCGACTGCCACAACTCCGCCGCCGCCGGCACCGTGGTTCCCACCGGCAAGACCCCGTGGGGGTACAACTCCACCTTCGGCGTCAATTCGCCGGTCATGGGGTATCGTGATACGGCGCGCTTCGGCAACGGGACCAAGGCGTTCATCGCCAAGAACAACGGCAACGGCTGGATGGACAGCAGGAAAACCATTGCCGGCGGCCACCTGAAGGCCTCGGTCCCCACCGGCTCCCTGGCTGCCCTGGCCAAGGTGGAGGGGACCGCCACCGACGGCTCCGCAACGACCCTCGTGGACAGCGGCAAGGCCTGGACCGCCAATCAGTGGCGGAACCTCTACGTGCTGATGACCTCGGGGGCCAACAGCGGACAGATCAGCAAAATAACGGCGAACGACGGGACCACCCTCACGGTGGAGGGCTTCGGCGCCGCCGTTGCCGCCGGCGACGGCTACAAGGTCGTTCCCTACTCGGCCCAGGTCAACGGCCTCTGCACCCCCTGCCACGACCCCCACGGCGTCAGCCCCGTCCTGGGGAGCAAACAGGCCTACGCCGTTCCGCTCCTGAAGGGTACCTGGATGACGTCCCCCTACAAAGAGGACCTTCCGGAAGCGACCAAGACCGGCATGAGGCTCTCCCAGGCATCGCTGCCGTGGCGCACCGACCGCAGCACCTTCAACAATGCCAAGATAAACGAGGACGACACCACGTTTGCCGGTCTCTGCCTCAACTGCCACGGCAAGCCGACCCTGACCGACGGCACCAACAAGAATACCGCCTTCAAGACCGTGGACCGGATCCACGAATCGGTCAAGGGGTGGGGTGCCAACGACGAGCACGCCTTCACCTGCTCCAAGTGCCACCAGCCCCATAACTCGGGCCTGCCGCGCCTCATGCAGACCGACTGCCTGGCCTTCAAGCACCGCGGCAAGCAGGCCACCGGCGGAAGGGTCGACGTGGACTATGTGGGGTATACCCGCGACTGGCGCTACGGCCGGGCTCCGTGGGGTTACGGCGGCCTCCCCGCCGACTACAGCACCGCCATCTGCCACGGCAGGCCCACGGGCAACGGCTCGGGCGGCTGGCCCAACAACCAGATCTGGAACAATGTGACGTCATGGTAACGAACAAGCAAACCACCGTCGGAGATAGTCCCATGTCCCGAGAGAGTTTTTCGCATACAGCACAGCATACCCCGGCAAGGGTGTCAGGGGGACGCCGCACCGCGACCCGGTGGCTGTGTCTCGTGGTTGCGGCAGCCATTGCGGTTGCCGGCGCCTTCGCCACCGCCTTTGCCAAGGGGGGCGATTACGTGAGCCCCTTCCCCGTTGCCGACGCCGCGGCCGGAAAGCAGGAGGCGAAGGCCATGGCGGTGGATTCCGCCGGAAACATTATCGTCGCCGGGTACACCAACAGCGGCGGCATGAACAACGACTACCGGGTTGCGAAGTTCAAGGCCGACGGGACCGGCCTGGCGTGGCCGGCCGTCACCTACGACAGGGCGAGCGGCGACGACACCGCCACGGCGGTGGCGGTGGACGGCAGCGGCGACATCATCGTGGCCGGCTATGCCTGGAACGGCTCCAACTACGATATTCACACCATCAAGTACGGCGGCACCGACGGTTCGGTCCTCTGGCAGCACACCTTCGCGGGGGCGGCAGGGGGGGGAGACTTCGCCACCGCCATTGTCGTGGACGCGTCCAACAACATCTACGTGGCGGGCTATTCGGCCAACGGCTCCGGCAATGACGACTTTCTCATCATCAAATATCCATCGGCCGGCTCGACTCCCACCTGGACCGAGATCCACGACGACGCCACCTACCACAACCACGACCGGATAACGGCCATTGCCGCTGGCTCCGACGGCATTGCCGTAACCGGTTACTCCTCCAAGGGGGGAGCGGACTTCGACATCCTTACGCGCAAGTATGGCTTCGACAAATCTTTTGTCAGGGAATGGCGCAAGTCGTCCGCGGGGAGTCTCGACGACCGGGGGGTAGCCGTGAGGCTGGATGGGGCGGGGGATGTGATCGTCGCGGGCTCCCTTTCCAACGTTGCCAATACCGACATCTGGAGCGCAAAGTACAACGCCGCGTCCGGCGCCACCACCTGGGAAAAGACCCATGACGGCGGCTATAATGACGAGCCCCGGGCCCTCTGGGTCGATGGTTCGGGCAATGCCTACGTCACCGGCTACACCTTTACTCTGAGTGGGCACGAGGATTTCTACACTGTCCGCTACAATGCCGCTGACGGAGCGAAGGGGTGGGATGCCGCCTACCACAGCGCCAAGGAGTACGACGACATCCCGGTCGGCATCGTGGCGAGCAACATGGCCGACGGTGGGGTGTTCGTGACCGGCTACACGGTGACGGATGTCAATGACAACATCACTACCCTCAAATATGCGAAAGACAGCGGCGTGCTGCTCTGGCAGCGGAGCTTTAACGGTGCGGGCAACAAGAACGACCGTCCCGTCGGGCTCGGGCTCGCCTCCCTCGGTTCGGCCAGCGACGTCTTTGTGGCGGGGTGGTCCGACGGGGCCACCTCCTACGACTACCAGGCAATCCGCTACGATTACGGCCCCCTCAACGCCCCGACGGGGCTCGAAGCCACGGCCACCTCAAACACCGCCGTCTCCCTCCAGTGGGGCGACAACTCTGTCAACGAGGATGGTTTCAAGGTGGAGCGCAAGCTTGGCGCCGCCGGAACCTTCGCCCAGATAGGCACCGTGGGGCCCGGCGTCACCACCTACAGCGATTCGGGGCTTGTGGCCAACAGCTACTATTACTACCGGGTTCGGGCTTACAACGCCGCCAACGGCGACTCGGACTACAGCAACGAGTCCCATGTGCTCACCAAGGTGGTGAGCTACGACGCGCCCGCCTGGAGCTACCTCTACAACAGCGCCGACAACCGGGAGGATGTGGCCACCGGCATCACCATCGGCTCCGACGACCATCCGATCGTCACCGGCTACAGCGACCTGACAGAGGAGGGGGTTGCCGGCTCTTACTCCTATGACTACCTGACCTTCAAGCTGGACCGGGCCGACACGTCGATCAAGTGGAAGGCCCGCTACGACAGCGGCGACGGCGGCACCGACATGGCCGCCGGGGTCGGCCTTGACAACGATGGTGACGCCATTGTCACCGGCACCGCCTATCTCATGGGAGCGTCCGACAAGAGCGACGACCTCTACACCATCAAGTACCAGACGGCCGGCTATGCCGATCCCAACACCAATCCGGCCATGGTGTGGGACCACCAGTACGGGACCCAGAGCGGCATCGACCTCGCCAAGGCGATCAGGACCGCCAGGGATGGCTCCGACAACAGCGTGGTCATCGGCTATGGTCTGAACGCCTCCAACAACTACGACATTTTCCTCATCAAATACAACGCCGACGGCACCCGCCCCTGGACTCCCGTGGTCTACGACAGCGGCCGGGACGATTTGCCCACGGCAGTTGCCTTTGACGCGTCCGGCAATATTTTCGTCACGGGGTACACAACAAACACCTCCGACGATTCCGACTGGATCACGGCCAAGTACAACGGCGCCACCGGTGCCCAGATATGGTCCCAGAGCTATGCCGGGGCCGGCACCCTCGACGACCAGGCCCTTGGGCTGGCGGTGGACGCTGCCGGCAACGTCTACGTCACCGGCTATGCCGTGAACGCCGCCGGGGATGAAGAGTGGGTCACCATCAAGTATGACGGAGCCGATGCCTCGTCCCAGCGGGAAATCTGGAAGAAGATCCACAACGGTCCGGCGACGCCGGCCAACGGCGATGACCGGGGCATTTCGGTCGCCATCGATCCCATCGATGGGGCGGTGGTGGTGGCCGGCACCAGCTACGTGAGCGCCACGGACAGCGACTTCCGCCTCATCCGGTACAACGCCGCCGACGGCGCCGTCATCTGGGAGCGGAATTTCGACCGTCCCACCAGCTACGACTACCTTACCGCCATGGCGGTGGACTCATCGGGCTACCTTTACGTCACCGGCACCACCCGCAGCGGGGTGGACACCGATCCGGCCTTCGACGGCAGTTCCGACATCATGTCGCTCATCTACAACCACGAGGGGACCTTCCTGGGCGCTGCGACCTACGACGGAACCGGCCGCGAGGACAAGGCGAGCGTCATCGCCACCAACTACCAGGGCGAGGCGTTCATGGCCGGCTTCTCCCGCAACGCCGCCAACCCCGACTACGTGGTCCTCAAGCAGAAGAATAACTACATCCTCGTCCCGGCCCCCCTGGCGCCGCTCCCCCAGGCCGACTCCGGCAAGATGAACGTGACCTGGAGGAACAACTCTCCCGGCACCAGTTTCCGGGTCGAACGGACCCTGGGGCCCGCGCTTCCCACGAGCACCTGGACTCCGGTGACCACCGCCGCCCCGGGGACCACCGGCTACCTCGACACGGGACTCACAGCCGGCACCACCTACTGCTACCGGGTCTATGCCTACTCGGGGAGCCTCACCTCGCGGACCATCGAAAGCTGTGCCACCACAACCCTTGGGGCACCGACCCTGAATGCACTCACCGTTGACTCCACTACCCAGATCACCCTCACCTGGAGCCAGGTGGCGGGGAACACCGGCTACAAAATCGAGCGGAAAATCGGTGCGGGAGCCTGGGCCGACCTGACCACGAAGGCCGCCGACGTGACGACCCACAGCGACACCGGCCTGGCCGCCGGCACCACCTACACCTACCGGGTGAGCGCCAACAGCGCCGCCGGCTACTCGCTCCCGAGCGGCGAGCAGACGGCCCCCACCAAGCCGGCAGCCCCCACGCTGAATGTGCCAAGCGGCATCACCGCCACCGATGTGACCCTGACCTGGACCAACGTCGCCGGTGAGACCGGCTACAAGATCGAGTACAAGATCGGCGCGGGGGGGACGTGGGGCGAGCTGGCCACCAAGGGGGTGGACGTCACGACCCACACCCATTCCGGCCTCACGGCAAATACCACCTACTACTACCGGGTGAAGGCCTACAATGCCGGGGGGGACTCGGCCTACAGCGGCGAGCAGGCTGCGTTGACCAGATTCGTCAGCACGACCCTCTCCAGCGCCATCGGAGCGGCTGTCGACAAAATCGACCTTGTCTGGGCAGACCTGACCGGCGAAACCGGCTACACCGTCCAGTACGTGGCCTGCAACCAGAACGGCGCCACGAACGGGGCCACGTACTGCACGAACACGGCCTACTACAGCACTACCTGGACCACCCTTGCCACCCTGGGGGCCGATGTAACGACCTACCAGGCAGCCTCTCTCACCGCCGGCTATGCCTACCGGTTCAGGATCATCGCCAACACCACCGGCAATACGTCTGATCCCAGCAACGACATCATCGCCTGGACCCGCCTGGCGGCACCGGTCGTTACCGTCACGCCCGCGTCGGAAACCTCCCTTACCCCATCGTGGCCCGACATCGCCGGCGAGACCAACTACACCCTGGAGCGCAAGCAGGGTGCCGGCGGAACCTGGGCCGAGGTGACGGGCGCCATCGGCATGGCCGTCAACACCACTTCCAAGACCGACACCGGCCTCTCCCTCTCCACGGAATACTGCTATCGGGTCAAGGCATACAGCACCAACGCCAACGGTCCCCCCCCCGTCTACAGCAACGAGCCGTGCCTCTTCACGCCGCTGGCTGCGCCGACCCTCAACGCGCCGACTGCCACGGCGACCCAGGTGGACCTCTCCTGGAACAACGTTGCGGGGAACACCGGCTACGAGGTGCAGATGCGCACCATGAGCACCTCCTACGCCCACTACCCCGCCTCTTACTGGAACCAGGAGTATGCCTGGGGGGCCTGGACCGCCGCGGCAACCCTGGCGACGAACACCACAACCCACTCGCAGACCGGCCTGACGGCCGGCTACACCTACCAGTTCCGGGTGCGGGACACCTATTCGGGGGGAACCTCCGCCTGGAGCGGCACCCAGTGGATCACCACCATTCCTCCCGCGCCGACCCTGAACCTGCCGACGGCCGCCTCAACAACCCAGCTCAACCTGGCCTGGAACAACAACTACGGCGAGACAGGCTTCAAGCTCGAATGGAAGGCCCGGAGCGGCGCCGATTGCACCGCCGGCGCCTGGAACGGCCCCATCAGCATCGCTCAGAATGTTGTCAGCTATAACCATACCGGCCTTACCGCCGGAACGTACTATTGCTACCAGATGTATGCCGTCGACGGCGCGGGGAACTCCCCCTACAGCTCGGTGCAGAGCCAGACGACCCTGGCCGTGGCGCCGACCCTCAACGCGCCGTCGGGCGTTACCGCGTCCCAGGCGGTCCTGACCTGGAACAACGTGACCGGCAACAGCGGCTACCGGATCGAGCGGAAGACGGGGGCCGGCGGCACCTGGGGCACCGTCACCACCACTGCCGCCGATGCCGTCACCTACACCAATACGGGGCTGGCGGCGGGCACTCTCTACTACTATCGGGTGAGCACCATGAACGGCGGGGGAGCCTCGGCAGCCAGCAACGAACAGTCGACCACCACTACGCCGATCGCCCCCACCGTGACGGCAACCACCATCTCCGCGGAGCGCATCGACCTCTCCTGGCCAGTGGTGCCCGGGGCCACCAACTACAAGGTCGAACGGAAAGAGGGGGCCGGGGCCTACGGCGAGATTGCCAACGTCTCGGCGGCCTATGTGGAAAAATACTGCGGCTACGACTATCCCACCGTCGGCTGCCCGTCGCTCTCGGCGGTTACGACCAGCTACCAGAGCGGCACCCTGACCGAGAACACCATCTACTGCTATCAGATCAAGGCCTGGAACAGCACCGGCGGCGATTCTCCGGCCAGCGTCGAGAAGTGCTCAACCACCTCGGCCATGGCGAATCAGAACGTGACCGCAACGGCCATCAATGCCTTCAAGGTCAGGGTCGATTGGACGACCCTCGCCTGTGCCCCTAATCCGTGCGACACTCCCCAGGGATTCGAGATCCAGAAGCTGGTGCGTGACGGCATCTGGGTGACGATAGCTACGGTTGACGGGGCTGATACCAGCTACACCGACAACCACGCCCTGGATCCCGGCAGGAAATACAGCTACCGGGTGCGGGCCTACAGCGGCGCCGACCGCTCACCCTTCAGCGAGGCGTCGGCCATTACCCTTCCGTACGTGGCCGGGGAAACGAACTGTAAGTGAATGGCCGTGACGTTGACGGCCTTCTGGAAAAAGGAGAGCAGTGAATGAAGCGGTTGATACTTTTCGCCTTGGCCGGCTCCATCTCTCTGGGGGTCGTCCTGGCCGCGGCTGAGGAACCGCGTGGAACCCTCACGGGCCGACTTCTCATGAAGGGGGGGAAGCCCATGGCCGGCGGCACGGTGTTCCTGTTCGCCGCCGAGGCCGGTCCTCCACTGGCGCCCGAGCGCTACTGGAGGGTTCCCGACGAGGTCATGACCCTTGACTCGGCCGGCCGCTTCACCATGGAGCTTGTCCCTGGCAGCTACCACGTGGGAGGGGTGAAGCGGGAAAAAGAGCAGGAGATCGGCCCACCGCGGGCCGGCGATCACTTCCTCACGAGCCGCGACGAACAGGGAGAGCCCCGGCCCTTCACCGTCAGGGGAGGGGAGACCACCGACATCGGCTCCCTGGGCGAGGCGGTCCCCTTTGATCCGGCGCTCACCAGGAAGCGCGAAGGCGCCACCGGCATCGAGGGAACAATTATCGACACAGCCGGCAAGCCCGTGGCAGGCGCTCTGGTCTTTGCCTACCCGAATCCGGACATGTCCGGCAAGCCGCTCTTCGTCTCCGATCGGACCGGCGCCGACGGCAGGTATCTGCTCCGGGTGAGCGAGGGGGGAAGGTATTTCCTCAAGGTGCGCGATGTGTACGGCGGCGGCCCGCCAGTGGAGGGGGCGGTCATGGGGGCCTACGGCGATGGGGATCCGCTGCCCCTTGCGGTGAAAACAGGGGTGGTGACGCCGGGAGGCGACATCCGGGTGATCCGGTTTACCCGGCACGGGCGCAAGACAGGGCCAGATCCCGTGGATCCTCCCGGAACGGAATGAAGAGTAGCAACGGCGTACAAAAGGCCGGACCATTGAGATAGTGGCCCGGCCTTTTGTCGTGGGGAAAGGTGTGGCGTGTCCGGCTCAGCGCCCCTGGAAGGGCGAGGCGAGCGATACGCTGATGGTCCGGCCCCCCTGGGAAAATTTCACGCGCCGCTCGCCGATCTCGACGACCCGGGCGCCGGCAACCTCGGCCCCTTCTCCCACAAGATTCCCGTTCACCACGGCGCGCCGAAGCCCCCGCTCCTCCTGCCAGGCGATGCCGGATACGGTGATGTCCGCGCCCGGATACTCGGAGGGTGCCGGCTGCTCCGCCACGGCGGGGCGCTGAACCGGTATCGGTGCCGGCGCAGCGGGTGGGTAAAGGCGGGGTAACGGCGGCGCCTGTCTCGTTGCACCGTGTGTCTGCCGTATCGCCTCCGGCGCTGAATACGGTTTGACCGATTTGGAGGACTCGACTGGCGGTGGAGGCGGCACCGTGACGGGGGAACTCTCCTCGGGAGTCACTTCGTTCTTTACCGTAATCTGTGCCTGTAACGGTACGCGTTCCGTCTGGTTTCCCGTCAGCACGATGCCTCCTCCCACTCCTGCCGCCAGGATGCCGATGCCGGCGGTGACAAGGATCAGCGGCTTTACCGATGATGGCCGGGGCCCATTGCCGCGCGGGGTGGCGAGGACCTCGGGGCGGAGGTCGACACTTCCCCCTTGCCGGGCCTTTCGTTCCTGTTCCATTTTCCTCAGTGCATCGAGTATGAGGCTCATCGGGTCAACTCCTTGTTCGATCGTTTCCGCGTTGATTTTTCGGTGGGGTCGTGCCCCGCGGTTGCGCGGGGCGGGGGAGTTTTGCCCGGCGCTGCCGGCCCGGTCAGGGAAGGGCTCACGGGGGGTGGGGAACTGTTGCCGCCGCGCGACCGGGCAAAGGTCACGATTGCCAGGGCTGCGGCAACGATCAGGACAGCAGCGGCCGTTCTGTGCCACGTTGTGACGGCGCGACGGTTCCCCGGGCGCACGTCGGCAATGGCGGTGGCTGCCATGGGGGGCGAAACCTCAGGTGCTTCCGTGGTGTAGGCAAGGAGAAGCGCCCGGTCGCAGGCGGCATTGATGAGCCGGGGAAGCCCCCCGGAAAAGCCGAAGATTTTCTTCACGGCGCCGGTGGAGAAGATTACCGGCTCCCGCCCCCCGGCGGCGATCCTGATCCGGTGGCGGATATAGTTTTGCGTGTCGTCGAGCCCCATGGGCTCCAGGTGGTAGCGGACCGTGATCCGCTGGTCCAGCTGGCGGAGTTCCTGACGGGCCAGAAGGCGTCTCAGTTCCGGCTGCCCCACGAGCACGATCTGGATCAGTTTGTCCCGCTCTGTCTCCAGGTTGGAGATGAGCCGGATCTGTTCGAGGACCTCGGGGGAGAGGTTCTGGGCCTCGTCGATGACCAGAACCACCGTGCGGCCGGCCCGGTTCTCGTCCAGGAGGAAGCGGTTGAGCGTTTCCAGGAGTTCGCTCTTCTCGGTGCTCCCGCAGGGGAGGCCGAACTCCCGGGTGATCCCCTGGAGGAGGCCCAGGGGTGAGACCGTCGGGTTGAAGATGAGGGCGGTCCGGTGGGTTTCGGGGTCGAGCTGGTTGAGGAAGGTCCGGATGACCGTGGTCTTGCCCGTTCCCACCTCCCCCGACAGCTCGATAAAGCCGGCGTGGGTGTCGATGCCGTAGAGGAGGTGGGCGAACGCCTCCTGGTGGCGGGTGCTGAGGAAGAGGAACGCCGGGTTCGGAGTGAGGGCGAAGGGTTTCTCGCTGAAGCCGTAATGGTTGCAGTACATGGGTTTCCTTTACTACCCCGCCATGGGCAGGTGGATGCTGAGGGTCGTCCCCTCGCCGCGGCGGCTTTCCACCGCGATGCGGCCGTGGTGTTCCTCAACGATACGCTGGGTGATGGAGAGACCAAGCCCCGTGCCTGCCCCCTTGCGGGTGAAGAAGGGTTCGAAGATGAGGGGGAGGTCGGCGTCGGCGATGCCGGGGCCGGTGTCGGCCACGGTGATGGAGGCGGTCCCGTTGGCCGCGGCGGTCCCCACGGTGATCCGTCCCCCCTTCGGCATTGCCTCCAGGGCGTTCTTGACCAGGTTCAGGAGAGCCTGCTTTATTTTATCGATGTCGAATCTGAAGGTGGTCAACTCGCCGGGGGTGAAGGAGAGCTCCACCCCCTGCCGCTCGCACTCCCGGCGCAGCAGCAGGAGCGTGTCGGAGACCACCCGGTTGAGGTCCCCCTGGCGAAACTCGGCCTTGGGAGGGGTGGAGAAGTTGAGGAGCGCGGCAATGAGGCGCTCGACCCGCTCGATCTCCTGGAGGGCCCGGCGCATGAGGGCCTGGTTATCCGGGTCGAGTCCGGCCCGGTCGTGGAGATCGTCCAGCAGCAGCGACACGCCGGTGAGGGGGTTGCGCACCTCGTGGGCAATGCCGGCGGCCAGTTTGCCCAGCGAAGCGAGGCGGTCGAGCCGCGTCATCTCCTCCCGCAGTTCCTCCTTCTCGGTCTCGTCCCGCATGGTGACGGTGATCCCCGCGGCGTCCGGTCCGGCATTGATCGGGAAGAAGCCCACCTCCAGATGGAGGGTTGTGCCGTTGCGCTCGATGGTGAGGGGCTCGCGGCCGTACCCCGTGTGGCCCGCCAGGATCTGCCTGACCCGCTCGGGCATGTCTCCCCACTGGCTGAACAGCTTTCTGTAGTGCATGCCGAGCCGGGCCCCGTCACCCAGCAGCCGTTTCCCCGTGCCGTTGATGGAGGTGAGGAGGCCGTCTGGGGACAGCGTCATGATGGCGCTGGAGATGCTCTCAAGGACGCTCTCCTTGAAGTTCCGCTCCTCCATGATGTGGCGTCGGGAGAGCTGGAGCTCTTCAAGGGTGCGGAGAAGGTTGCTCTTGCGAATCTCCAGTTCCGCGGCCATCCGGTTGAAGGAGTCGGCCAGTTCCCCCACCTCGTCCCGGGCGATTACTTCCACCCGGCTGTCGGTTTCACCGCCGGCGAGCCTCCGGACCCCCTCGGTGAGGAGCGCCAGGGGGCGCGTGACGCCCCGGGAGAGGAGCCAGGCGCAGATCACCACCAGGAGGCTCGTGGCTGCAAGAATGATGATGGAGAGGCGCAGGTGCGCCCTGAGTTGCTGGTTGATGAGTGCCGCGCCGGTGCGGGCGGTTTCGTGGAACTGGTCCACCTGGAAGCCGATGGTCACCCCGCCGAAGATGCCGTGCCGGCGGTAGTCGCCGGTGCCGTAGGGGATAGGCGCAAAGGCCATGACCTTCTTGGCTCCCCCCACGTTGGTGATGTCCACGTATCCCGACTTCCGCTCCCGGACCAGTTCGGCCACCCGCGGGTAATTGGGGTGAATGAAACCGGCGTAATCGAAATTGTAGGGGATGCGTCCCTTATCCACGTCCTCCCGGGAGGAGTCGGCCCTGTAGGGGGGAACGAGCTTCCCTTCGTTGTCGACCCCCCGTATGTCCCAGAACTTGGGGTGGGTGATGATCCACCCCTCGTCGTCAAAGAGAAAAGCGTAGTTGCCGCTTTTGTAGGAAGGGAAGACCACGAGCCGGTTCTGGCCGGGGCTGATGTGCTGGGAGAACTCCATCAGGTGCCGGTGGTCGAGGGAGAGGACCACAATGCCGTCAAACGCCCCATTCCCGTCGAACAGGGGAGTGGCGAAGCGGATCACCCCCCGGTATTCCCTGCCGCCGTAGGCTGTCTCCGGTTCCGTTGCCCCGGCCAGCTGGTCCTTCTTCCCCACATGGAACCCGGTGAGGCGGGAGACGTAGACCTCTCCCCGCTTGAGCCCCTTGGCCCGGAGGAAGTACTCCTCGCTCCGGAACTCGGTGTCAGCGGGGTTGGCAACGTTACGGAGGCCGTCCTTCTGAACGATGGCGCCGTCGCGGATGACGAAGGTCTCCTGTCCGGTGCGGTCGATGATGGCGAGGGACGAGTAGCGGGGAATCCACTCCCGCACCTCGCGGGGGGCAGTGGCGGTGCCGTCCCGGCGCCAGATCTCTCCCTTGCGGCTTTCGTAGAGGGCTTTGAGGATGGCCGGGGTACGGGGGAGGTTAGCGCAGAGGAGAAGGTCGGCCTCGCACTCTTCCAGGAAATTGGAGATGGATTCCGCCACCTGTTCCGCTCGCAGTCGAAGGCTCTCGGAAGCCTGACGGTCGGCCGTGGTGGCGATCCGGTCGGCCAGCATCTCCCGTACGGTCCCAAGGTTGAGGACTAGAATGGCCGAGGAGACCAGGAGCGGCACCAGCGACAGCACCAGCAGCGCGATAAGGATTTTCTGGAAGAGGGAGAGGCGCTTCATTTTATCTCCCCGGCCATGCGTGCCAATTCGGGGTAGCGCCGCAGCCACGCCATGAAGAGGGGGCCGGTGAGGGTTCCGAGCCCCGCGATGGCGAAGGCGATTCCCCATTCGCTCTTCAGCAGCGGAAGCACGGCCGAGTAGTTGATGAATACAAGCATGATGAAGATTTGCGCCGCACAGAGGAGGAGCAGCCAGCGGGTCTTGTCGGACATGAAGGATACCTGTACGCGGACCTCGATGGGATCGGATCAGAAGGAGTCTGAATCGGGGGAAGTGGAGCGAGTATAGCGGGTTTCCACCTTACGGGCAACGGCTTTGAATGATCTGTTACTTTTTTGTTTCTGGGTAATTGCGAGGAAATACCTGGACATATCTGATGGTTAACATAAAAGGCCCCGCCGGAGCGGGGCCTTGTGGTGAAGCGATGCGTGAGTCTGTTTCTAGCGGGAGACGCCGCGCTGCGTGGTGGGGGTGAAGCCGAGGAAGTCAGCCCAGCCGCGGATGAAGCTTTCCATGAAAACGCTGCGGGCCGAGGGGACGGCAACCGCGATCTCGACGGGTTTGGCCGCCTTGGCCGGCCGCAGTGCCAGGCTCAAGACCGCCCCGGCAATCAGGAGCGAACCGGCCAGGGTGAAGGATGTCGTGAAGCTGCCGGTTTGGGTGTTGAGCATCTCGGAGACGCGGCCCATCACAAAGCCACCCACGCCCCAGGCGGTGAACAGTACGCCGTAGTTGAGGCCGTAGTTCTTGAGTCCCCAGTAGTCCTTGCTGAAGGAGGGGAAGAGGGAGAGGTTCGCACCGTAGTTGAAGCCGATGAAGGTGGCGAGCAGCACGATGAGGGCTGCATTGGGGTGCCCGGCTCCGACGAGGGGGATCGCGGCGAACATGAGGGCTGCCTGGAATACGAACACGATGCAGAGGGTTGCCATGCGGCCGATCTTGTCGGAGAGGATGCCGGCCACAACCCGGCCGCCTGCGTTGCCCAGTGCCATGATGGCAACCGCCAGGAACGCCATGGGACCCATGCTCTTCTTGGCAATGCCGGCCACGCTGCCGATGACCATGAGGCCTGCGCCGGCGCCGATGAAATAGGTGATCCAGAGGACATAGAACTTGCCGGACTTGAGCATCTCGCTTGCCGTAGCGTTCACCGTCGGCTTGGCCGGAGCCGCCTTGACCGTGCCGTCACTGGTGGGGGCGTCGGCGGGAACATACCCGGCAGGGGGGTTCACCAGGAGGAAAGAGAGGCCGCAGACCACCACCGTGAAGGCGGCAGCCAGGACCAGCATGGAATTCTGGATGCCCATGGAGCCCAGGAGCCAGGTGGAAACCGGAGCGATGTAGACCGGTGCCAGGCCGAACCCGCCCACCACGATGCCGGCGATGAGGCCGGTCTTGCTGGAGGGGAACCACTTGAGGGCCGGCGGGGTTGCCGCCGAGTAGCCGAAGCCGAAGCCGGAGCCGGCCAGGACACCGAAGCCGAGGACCCACGCCATGTAGCTGTTGCTCTGGGAGAGGAGGACGAAGCCGGCGCCCACCAGGATGCCGCCGATGAGGGCCGTGCGGGCCGGGCCGATCTTGTCCTGGGCCTTGCCGGCTACGATCATGGAGAAGGCGAAGGCGAGGCAGCAGATTGCATACGGGTCGTTGATGGAGGCCGGATCCCAGTTGAATGCCCCGGGGCCCCCTTTTTCGATGGACGACTTGATCGCCCCCTTAAAGATACTCCACGCGTAGAGAACCCCCAGGGCCAGGTTGATGCCCGTCCCGGCAAGGGCAACTTGCCATCCCCTGTTCTTGACCGTGTCCGACATGTTTGATACCTCCTCTTATGGACGTTCGCAACATTTAGCGATTTTTCATACACGCTATCCTTCAGCAACTTGCATACCATTGTTATACGATTGCGTATATTTAATAAAATTACGATAAAACAACATGTTACTTCAGATGTCCCTTTTCGGTCACGCTGAACGGTGCGCCCTATGATTCGCAATCATGCAAAATTTGGTTATACGTTTTAGTGAGCTTTAAGGTGATGACAAGGCATGGGATGGCAGGAGTAATTAGTTAAATTAAATAGTTACGTGTGATGTTGGCGCAGGTGCGATTGATTCGCACAAATGCGAGGAGGATAGTTGCCGCAGTAAAACGAAAAAGGCCCGCGAAAAGCAGGCCTTTTTTAGTGAAAGTAAAAACAATCGGCGCTATCCCACCTCGGCATACTCCCGCTCCCGGAATTCCACGCCGAGGGACTCGGCAAGGGTGCGGACGGCGGCCACGTCGAGCCCGGGGACGGTGACGGCAGTGGCCACCACCTTCGGGATATGCTTGGTCGCTTCCGTGAGAAACCGGCAGATGCCGTCGAAGCCCGCCGGGCCGAAGGGGGTGTTGCAGAGGCGGGCGTAGGTTTCTGCGTCGGCGGCGTTGAGGCTTACGGAGACGCAGTCCACGAGGCCCGCCAGTTCCGGCAGGACGTTGCGGCCGTGGACCAGGTTCGCCTGGCCGTCGGTGTTGATCCGGATGCGGAGGCCCCGCTTTTTGAGTGCGGCGGCCACCTCCCGGATGAGGTCAATGCGGAGCATCGGCTCGCCGTATCCGCAGAAGACCACCTCGTCCACGGGCCCGGGATCGCCGATGGCGGCCATCACCTCGTCGAAGTTCGGTTCGTGGTCCAGCTGGAGATAGTGCCCCTTCACGGTGAAGTCGTCGAACTTGGCGCAGAAGGAGCAGCGGTTGGAGCAGCGGTTGGTGATGTTGAGGTAGAGGGAGTTCCTGATCCGGTACGCTATTCGGGCCGCCTGGTCCTTCTCGCCGATGTTGAAGAGGCGACGGGCGTTCAGGGACGTGATCCGCCCCACGTCCTCCAGGGTGAGCCCCTTCAGTTCTGCCACCTTTGCGGCGGTCAGCCGCACGAAGGCCGGTTCGTTTCGTTTCCCCCGGTGGGGAACCGGCGGGAGGTAAGGGCAGTCGGTTTCGACCAGAAGGTGCTCAGTCCTGATGCCGCGCACCACCTCGCGGAGCTGCTCGTTTGAGGGATAGGTGATGGTGCCGGGGATGGAGATGTAAAACCCCATCTCCACACATTCCCGCGCCATGGCCAGGTCGCCGGAGAAGCAGTGGAGGACGCCCCCCACTTCGGCAGCCTTCTCCTCCCGCAGGATCGCCATTACCCGCCCGTGGGCCTCCCGGTCGTGGACGATGATCGGCAGCGCCAGCTCCCGGGCGAGCCGGATGAAGCGCCGGAAGACCCGCTCCTGCTCGTCGCGGGGGGAGCGGTCCCGGTAGAAGTCGAGGCCGATCTCGCCGATGGCCACCACCTTCGGGTTTCCCCGGGCCAGGTCGCGGACCACCTCATAGCAACGTTCGTTCACCCGCGATGCGTCGTGGGGGTGGACACCGACGGTGCAGTAGATATGGTCGTATGCGCGGGCCAGCTCGCAGGCGGCCTGGCTCGATTCCAGATCGGCGCCGACGGTGACGATGTGGGAGAGTCCCGCCTCGGCGGCGCGACCGAGCATGTCGTCGAAATCGGTGGCAAAGTCGCGGCTGTCGATGTGGGCATGGGTGTCGATGAGGAATCCGCTCTCGTTCATGGTTAGTCCTTTTGGAGATAATGCAACAAAAGGCGGCATGGTTGATGCCGCCTCCTGAATGATATTCAATGACTATAGAACTATCACGAAAGCCTGTGCGCTGGCAAGGGCGCACCGCCACTGTTTTTCGGCCGTGAGGCTGCATCCCCCTGCAATTTCCGCAGTGATCGGAGAGCATCCCTTGTTCCCGGTTCATGTTACATGATATACGGTAGGGCATGATATGCATATGACGGGAGGTAGATGGATTTTGTCGGGGAAAACAGTACAGAAGGTCTCTTTGTTGTTCCGGGGTGGTGCCAGGATGGGGGGAGCCGTCTCCTTTTTGGCTGCAGCGGTTATTTTTACGGGTTGTTCGTCAACTTCAAAGGCCAAGAACCGCGCCCTGGCGGAGCTCAGCTCGTTGCGGCAGCGGCCTGTCGCAGGGGTCGAACGCAAGGACTACTGGAGCATCGAGGAAACCGTGGCCCGGGCGGAATCACATCTGGCCCGGGGTGAACGCAAGCGTGCCGAAGCCCTCTTCGAGCAGGCCGCCGGCAGGGCAAAGCGTCTTTCCGAGCGGATGAACAAGGCCCCGGCCCAGAAGAACGAGGCGCTGTCAAGCCCGACCCCGGTGCCGGAGCGAAGCACGGGCGCGGGGAAGCAACTCCCCCCTGCCGCCGCGAGCAGCGCCTCCGGGCTCCCGCACCATGCCCCGGAGAGACCTCAGGCGCCCCAGTCCCCTCATCGCCATCCCGAGATATCCGTCCCCGTACCGGAAAAATCGATGGAGCAACTGCAGCTGCCGGCCGGTGGCAGGGACGCCATAGAGCGGGTCGTGCGGGAGGAAGAGTCTGCCGCAGCGCCTGGAATCGCCCAGCCAGGGTATCCCGGGATCATCGGCGAAAAATTCTCCTATTCCGTCGGGAAGGGGGAGAGCCTCCGCTACATCGGCGCGAAATTTGGGGTCAGCTGGCGGTGGCTTGCGGAGCTTAACCGCATCGACCCCAAGAGATCCCTCAAGGCGGGCCAGGTGCTCCAGATAGATACCCGGAGGATCGTCCCGCGACAGATAGGCGACGGCATCGTCATCAATATCCCTGACCGTACCCTCTATCACTTCCGCAACGGAGAGGTCGACAGGATGTTCGCCGTTGCCGTGGGGAAACCGAAACCGCCCAACAATCCAGAAAAGCGCGCCTGGCACACGCCGACTGGCAGCTTCAGGATTGTCGGCAAGGTGAAGGATCCCACCTGGCGCGTACCGCTCTCCATCCAGAAGGAGATGGAAGAGCAGGGGAAGGAAGTGAAAACCGTCGTCCCTCCGGGAGCCAAGAACCCTCTTGGTAAATTCGCCCTGAAGACGTCCATTCCGGGAATCCTCATCCACAGCACCAACATACCCGAATCGGTCTACGGTTTCAGCAGCCACGGGTGCATCAGGGTCTTTCCCGAGTTCATGGAAGAACTCTTCAATGCCGTAACGAAAGACACCACCGGAGAGATAGTCTACGAGCCGGTGAAGATTTCGGTTCTGGACGGGGGGCGGATATTTCTCGAAGTGCATCGCGACATCTACAACCGGTACGAGAACCTCGATGATCAGGTGAAGACCATTGTGCAGGAGCATCGCGTCGAGGACAGGATAGACTGGAACAAGGTCAGGCAGGTTTTGAAAAGGTTGAAAGGAATACCCGAAGACATTACGCTCTGACCTCGAACCGGAATCCGCCGGAGCCTGCTCAAGGCTATTATGTGATAACCAGACGGGATCCTAACCGCTTCGGTTTTTATCCTAAAAGGCGTATTCTTTTTTCAGGCACCCGGTTCAAGTGTGTACTATTCAATAATATCAATGTGTTGCATGAAATAGCCTCGCAGGAGGGTGGTTTCACCTCCTGCGTTAGTATGTCCTCCTTATACAATACCCTTCCCCACAACACACTTCCCGTCCACGGTCTCAAATAATTTCCCAGTTATTACAAGGTGTTACGGATTGATAATAATTTTTCATGCTCATGGCATAGCCGGTGCAATACTAATAACAAAAGCAACCGGCTACTACCGGAAAACAAGGAGGATGTCATGAAAGCCATAGCCAACGCACTGATCGTTACGATAGCAACCGCTTCTTCCGCCCTTGCCGCCAGCGGCGCAGCCGCCGACGAAGGCGGATTCCTCGCTCCGCTGTTCCTGGCCCTGGGCGCCGCCGTCATCGCCTTCCAGACCATCCCGGCAGTCATGCTGCTCGGCTCCATGGTGAAGGGGCTCTTCTCG
>NZ_JAUQXO010000037.1:0-45156 GCF_030834625.1 Geobacter sp. | reverse complement strand
TGCCAAGCAACTTGAGTCAAAGGCCAGAAAGCATATGCGGCATTTACAGAACAACCGAACCAAAGTGAAAAAGTTCTTCGAGCACCCCTGTGCTGCCTATGCATCTTAATTGCTCTGTTTATTTGCCGGAGTAATATGAACCGTGAAAATGGACGGTCTGACTTGGTAGCTATTGATTCACAAGGCAACATAGTTGTCATTGAAATTAAGCGAGATCTTAAAGATTGTCAAACCAGAGCAGAAGCATTTGAGATGCAGGCTATTCGTTATGCCGCTAACTATTCTCTCATAAACAACCAAGAAGACCTACTCAACAAACTATATATTCCATATGTTGAGCGTTTTGAAAAAGCTACCGCGATAGAAGCTAAAAAAACTGTTCCTCAATTTGCCTATGACAAACTCAATGACTTTTTGAAAACCAGGGAAATTAATCGCAAACAACAAATAGTTCTTATCGCTTCTGAATTTGACCCTCAAGCACTCTCAGCCTGTGCTTGGTTACACAAAAACGGCATAGATGTAACATGTGTAACTATAGCACCTATAAAGCATAATGATCAGGTCTTCTTGGTCATTGAACAGATTTTGCCTCCACCTTCCATAGAAGAGTTTTTTGTTCCAGTTGCTAGTCCGTTGTCTTCTAGGACTCGCCATGATACCCCTGCAGAGGGAGGCAGGATAACTCTGCCAACAATGCCAAAGCTTTTCTACGAATGGAACCTAATAAAACCAGGAGATATCGTCTATATCCGTGAGCGCGAGGATAAAAGCGCTATCGTGGAAAGCCCCAAACGTGTAAATTACAAAGGAGAATCATGGAGTTTCAATGATTGGGCAAAAGACGTAACTGGGTGGCAGGCTGTAAATATCTACGAATGGACAGTCCTAAAGGACGCCGGTAAAACCCTAGATCAATTACGGCGTGAGAAGATGCGAGAAGAGAAGGAAAAATTTGAACTGAGCGGTGCACAATAGTCAAACTTGCACATTGAAATGGATTCTACCCAGGATTGACGCAGCAACAATCTGAACGGAGAACCACCATGGAAATCAAACCGATAAAAAACGAAACCGATTATCAGGCAGCACTCGATGAAATTGAGTCTCTGTTCGACGCGGCTCCCGATACCCCTGAAGGTAACCGGCTTGAGGTGTTGACAACCCTTGTCGAAGCCTATGAAGAGAGGCACTACAGCATCCCCATGCCAGATCCGATTGAGGCTATTGTGTACCATCTGGAAAGCCGATGGCTTACTCGCCGTGATCTCGAACCGTTTATAGGCAGCCGCGCCCGCGTATCAGAGATACTTAACCGTAAGCGCCCTCTCACCATGGAAATGATCCGCAATCTCCATAAAGGTCTCGGCATACCGGCAGAAGTTCTCATTCAGCCTTACCATACGTTCAGAGACGCCGCATAAACGAGTGGCCGCTGGATACTTCACCGGCCACTCGTTATTTCCAAAAGCCTCCCCGCCTCACTCCCCCGCCAGCCACCCCTCGATCCGCGCCAGCTCCTCACCCCACCCGGCTCCGAGCCGGACCTTCAGGAATTCCCCGTAGAGGCTGTCGAAGAGCTGCAGACCCTGCTCGGTGACGTACATCCGCTCGTAGAACGCCGCTTCCCGCTCGCTCCCCTCGTCCACGTGGTCACCCTTCTCGATGGCCACCTTGGGGGCCTTGAGGGAGGCGAAGTGGAAGAGCTCCCCCTTGAGGGTCAGCTTCCAGGTGTTCTCCTCCTTTTCCAGGTAGAGGGTCGACTCGGTGATCCGCTTGCCGTGGGCAAGGGCGGTCACGGCCTCCCGGAAGTGGTCCTGGGGGCCGGCCACGGTGATCTTCTGGGTGCCGGCCTCGCCGACGCTCATGAGGACAAGGCGATCGTTCAGGTAGGCGACGAAGGGGTCGTCGGCCAAGGCCGGGCCCGGCTGGTTCACCCGGTACTCGGACGCCTCGGTCATGGTCCGGTGGAGGAGCCAGAGGAGGAAGTCCCAGCCGAGCCACTGATTGCTCCGGATGAGGTCGATGGCCGCGTCGCTGGTGGCGAGGTTTGCCTTCTCCAGGGCCGGCTTCAGCTCCTCGCCGCCAACGGCCTCGGCCCGGGCGTAGGGGTGGATCGCCACCAGGCGCGCACCCTCGAAGGTCTTCTTGAACTGGGCCTCGAAGAGCTCGATGACCGGGGCCGAGAGGGAGGTGAAGGTGACGATGCCGGTGCGGGTATCCCAGACCGCGTCCCAGGTGGAGGGGACCGGCAGGGTCTTGGCCAGGAGGTTCAGGCGCACCGCCTCCTTCAGCTCCTCCCGCTTCTGCTTGGGCACCCTGTTGAATCCGGGGTTGGCGGAGAGGTACTCGTGCTCGGCCACCTGGAGGTAGGCCTTGAGGAGAGCGGCGGGGAGCTTCCGCTGGTCGCGGCGCAGGGTGAAGGTGACGTAGTGGTCCCGCCAGAAGGCGGCGGGTGTGTCGAAGCCCATCTGCCGGTGGTCGTCCAGGTGGACCCACCCCACGGACTGCTCGGCGGCCCCTTGGTCAATGGGCTGAAAAGCCTGCTTGGCGAGATTTTCGGCAACATAGGAATAGAGGTCGCCGGCGGGAAGATCACCCGCTACACGGAACTGACAGACGGCGACGGTGCTGGAAAGGATGCCCATGGATGTTCTCCTTGATCAGGAAGTAAAAGGGGAGAAGAGATACACCCATTGGGGCACGGAGGGCAAGCACTTTGTGGAGGGCGCCGGCATGGGGGGGGTGGCCCTCCGGGAAAAAAGTTAAAGTTTTCCTGAACATGGCCGATATGCTTCTAAGCGGGGCACACTTTTTTCAGGGTGCGCACCACTTCTTTTAAAAGGAGCACACGTATGCCACTGAGTTTCACCATCGGAGACGCAACCCTGGGCGAGGCGGATCTGGCTGTTCATATGGTCGGGGCGGTCAAGAACATCTTCTCCACCATGGTTTTCATCGACGATATCGCCGACAGCTACCCCCTGGACAAGCCGGTCTCCCACTTCACCTGCAGCATCTCGGGGATGGTGGGGCTCGGCGGGGACTGCACGGGGATGGTGGGAATCCACATCCCCGAGGAGTTGGCCCGGGAGGCCACGGCATCCATGCTCGGGATGGAGATGGACGAGCTCGAGGGTGACGGCGACGTGAACGACGCCATGGGAGAGCTAACCAACATGCTGGCCGGCGAGATAAAGATGATATTCTCGGCACGGGGAATGCGCATCTGTCTTTCCACACCGTCAGTCATCTCCGGCAAGGAGTACTCGGTCGAGGTGGTCTCCAGCGGAGCTGCGGTGGTGGTTCCCTTCAACCGGGGTGAGCAACGCTTCCTGGCAACGCTGCAGCTGGAGGGGAGCTGACGCGACACGGATTCAGAATCTATCTCGATCTCCCACCCATACGCCGGAGGTGACGTTGACATGAAACCCTATACTGCTGGCGCCCTTGTCCTACCGTTCCTGATTTCCTTTTCCGCCGCACAAGCGGCCCCTCCCGATGCCGGCCAGCTCCTGCGCGAACAGCAGCCCCAGCGGCAGATGCCGCGGCAGCTCCCGACCCCCGAAGCCGAAAAAGAGCGCCCACCCCTCTCCGACAGCGGCGTCCGCGTAGTGGTCAAAGGCTTCACGTTCAGCGGCATAGAGGGTTTGGCGACAGAGAGCGAATTGCAGGCCCTTGTGGCCGACGCCGTGGGCAAAAGTCTCAGCTTCAGCGAACTGCAGGGCCTCGCGGCAAAAGTCACCGCACACCTCAAAGACAAAGGGTGGTTCCTGGCCAAAGCCTACCTCCCCAAACAGGACATCACCAGCGGCGTCATTGAAATCGCCGTCATCCAGGGCAAAAGCGACGGTCTCATCATCAGGCGCGACAAGAGCGCCCGCATCAGTGAAAAAAGCATCAGCAGCATCGCCCAAAAGTCCGTCCGCCACGGCCAGCCCATCAACGAACAGTGCCTCGAACGTTCCGCACTCCTCATCAACGACCTCCCCGGTGTCACAGCCAAGGCATCCCTGGCCCAGGGCAGCACCCCCGGCACAACCTCCGTCCAGCTCGACGTCAGTGAAGGACCGCTCCTCTCCGGCGCAATCTGGGGCGACAACCAGGGCAACCGCTATACCGGCGCCTGGCGCGGCAACAGCTTACTCAGCATCAACGACCCCCTGGGGTACGGCGACCAGCTCTCCCTGCTGATCACCGGCGCCGAAGGGCTCATCCTGGGGCGGGCCGGCTACCTCTTCCCCCTCGCCTCCAACGGCCTCAAGGGGAACCTCACCTATACCGGCATGGGTTACGAGATTGTCGAAGGCGAAACAGAGGTGCTCAAACAGGAAGGGGACAGCCACATCATTGATGCCGGCCTCAGCTACCCCATCCTTCGCAGCCGGACTGCAAATGTCACCACCTCCATCGGCTATGAATTCAAAAAACTGACTGATAGCATCAGTGATGTCGACACCCGGGACAAAACCCTTCACAGCGGCACCGTCAGCTTCATGGGCGACAAATACGACACCTTTCTCGGCGGCGGCTACACCACCTGGAACGCCGGCGCTACCACCGGCACCATGGACGAAAAAATCGCCGACATAGCCATCACCAAAAAAGAGGGGAGCTACACCCGATTCAACTTCGGCCTGGCGAGACTGCAGCGTTTGATCGAGCGGACTACCCTCAATCTCTCGTACAGTGGCCAGCTCAGCCTCGACAACCTCGACACCAGCGAACAATTCTACCTGGGAGGCCCTTACGGCATTCGTGCCTATCCGGTCGGGGAAGCATCCGGCGACGAAGGGCACCTCTTCAACGTCGACCTGCGCTATGACCTCCCGCTCCCCGCCAGTATCGGCTTGCTCCAACTGAACGGCTTCTACGACGCCGGCTGGATCAGGCTGTATAAAGACACCTGGCCGAACTCCATCACCACCATCTCCAACAGGAACGACTACTGGCTGCAAGGTGCCGGCTTCGGCCTCAACTACGCCTACAACGACCGGATCAGCCTCAAAGCCACCTGGGCCCACACCGTGGGCGACAACCAGGGTAGAAGCATCAGCGGCAGGGATGCCGACGGCCGCAGCGACGACAACCGCTTCTGGCTACAGGCAATGTTGTTCTTCTAACCAAAACGAACGGCATGTAGTGAGAGCATAAAGGAGCACCCCATGAACAAGATCTACCGTATGATCTGGTCCAAAGCCAAAGAGCAATGGGTTGTCGTTTCCGAGAAGGTTTCCGCCAAAGGGGCCATTCCGTCAGTAACTGTCGGAGCGCTCACCGTGGCGGCCCTGCTGGCGGCAGGGGGGGGAGCCTTCGCCCTTGATCCCGGGGCACTCCCCACCGGCGGCAGGATAACGGCTGGCAACGCCACCATCGCCACCAGTGGCAACCAGATGACCATCAACCAGTCCAGCCAGCAGATGATCGCCAACTGGAACAGCTTCAACATCGGCCAAAACGCCGGCGTCAGCTTCAACCAGCCCAATAGCGGCGCCACGGCATTGAACCGCATTCAGGACCAGAACCCTACTCAGATCCTGGGGAGCCTCAGCGCCAACGGCAGGATATTCCTCCTCAACCCGGCCGGCATCATATTCGGCCAGAACGCAAAAGTGGATGTCGGGGGGCTGGTGGCTTCCTCCCTCAACATGCTCGACAGCGACTTTCTTGCCGGCAGGTACACCTTCAGCGGCCCCGGCAATGCCGGATCGATCATCAACCAGGGAAACCTCAGCGCCAACGGCGGCATCGTCGCCCTGATCGCCCCCAAAGTGAGCAACGAAGGGACCATCACCGCCACCAACGGCAGCGCGGCCCTGATCGCCGGCAACCAGGTCAGTGTGGATTTCCAGGGTGATGGCCTGATCACCTACACCGTCGACCAGGGGGCCGTCGATGCCCTGGCCGAGAACAAGGGGCTGATCAAGGCCGATGGCGGCCTGGTGGTCTTGACCGCCAAGGCGGCGAACGCTCTGACCAACGCCGTAGTGAACAACAGCGGCGTGATCGAGGCCCAGACGCTGGTGAACAAGGGGGGGAGGATTCTGCTCCTCTCCGACATGCAGAGCGGCGCAACCAGCGTCAGCGGCACCCTCGACGCCAGCGCCCCCGACGGCGGTGACGGCGGGTTCGTGGAGACCTCCGGCGGCCGGGTAAAGATCGGTAGTGGCACGGTAATTACCACCAGGGCTCCATCCGGCACGTCAGGCACGTGGTTAATAGATCCCGATGGCTATACCATCGCGGCGAGTGGAGGTGACATCGACGGTACGACCCTTGGGAATAACGTCGATAACAATGGAGATACAATCATTAGCAGTACGGATGGCAGCGGCAGTGACGGCAATATCAACGTCAATGACAATGTGACGTGGCATGCCAACAATCTAGCGCTGATCGCCACCAACGACATCAACATCAACGCCGTGATGACGGCCGGCGCCGTTGATGACACCGGCGATCCCGGAACCTTTGCCAGTCTTGATCTTGAGCCGGGCAGCGGCACGGTGAACGTCGGTTTCAACCCGGATGGCACCTTCAAAGGAAAGGTGGATTTCTTCCAGGCGGATGGTGTGACACCCCGCTCCGGAGCGGGTTTCCTGACCATCAACGGCAATCCCTATACCGTTATCACCGATCTGGGATTAGCCGGTGATGAATCTACTGGCGACAGCACCCTGCAGGGGATGGCTTACGGCGGCAATTCTTCCGGGTATTTCGCCCTCGGCAGCAATATTGATGCAACCGACACCTCCGGGTGGAACTATGGAGAAGGTTTCGTGCCGATCGGCACGGGCGGCTACTCATTTACGGGCACCTTCGACGGCCTCGGCCATACAATCAGCAACTTGAGCATCAACCGCAACGCGAACGAGCAGGGATTGTTCGGAGTAACCGACGGCGCCACGCTGCGCAACGTCGGCCTGACCGACGTGAACGTAACCGGCTATGGCAATGTAGGCGCTCTGGTGGGTTACGGATACGGCACCGCCATTATGAATTCCTCTGTCATAGGCAGCGTCACCGCCGGCGATTATTCAACCGGTGTCGGCGGGCTGATGGGCTACGACTATGGCGGCAGCAGCATTATTAACTCCCATGCGTCTGCCACGGTCACCGCCGGCGTCAACTCTACTGGCGTTGGTGGGCTCATGGGGTATGGTTATGGCTCCAGTTCCGGCAGCACCATCCTGAACTCCCACGCCACCGGCAACGTTACGGGTGGGAACAGCGTCGGCGGGCTGGTGGGGTATGGCTATGACGACTCCATAACCAATTCATACGCTACCGGCGAGGTAACGGGGACAGGCGATAATGTGGGCGGCCTCGTGGGATATACCAACGGCAGCAATCCCATTATTGATAACAGCTACGCCACCGGTCCGGTGACGGGAAACAACTACGTCGGCGGCCTTGTCGGCTCCATTAACAGCAGCAACATCACCATTTCCAACAACAGTCATGCCGATGGTCTTGTCACAGGCAACAGCTACGTCGGCGGTCTGGTGGGCTCCGTCAATAGCGGGGGGACCATCAACATTTCAGATGCATACGCCATCGGCGGGGTAAAAGCTGACATCAATCCCAATGGCCAGTATATCGGAGGGCTGGTCGGGTATCTCTACGGCGGCGGCTACGGATACGGTTCCGGCAGCGAAATTACCAATTCCCATGCCAGCGGCATAGTAACGGCAGGCGACTCCAGCTCCAATGTTGGGGGGCTGATTGGGTATAACGAAAACGTAGCCATCACCGATTCCGACGCTTCCGGCGCGGTGACGGCAGGCGCCTATGGCGACAGCGTCGGCGGCCTCGTGGGCAACAATTCGAATGGTGCGATCACCAGTTCCCACGCCACCGGAAAGGTGACGGTGGGTGCCTACAGTTCCAATGTCGGCGGATTGGTGGGAAACAATGCCGACAGTGCCATTGACGGGTCCTATGCCACCGGCGAGGTGGCGGCGGATGCCGCTACCGGTCAATATGTCGGCGGGCTGGTGGGGTACAATAACAGCAACTCGGGAATCGACAACAGCTACGCCACCGGGCCGGTAACGGGAAACAGCTACGTCGGCGGTCTGGTGGGCTATGACAGCGGCAACACCATTACCAATTCTTATGCCACCGGCGCAGTGCATGCGGGGGATGACAGTTCCAACGTGGGAGGATTGGTCGGCTATGGTTATGAAGTATCCATCACCAACTCCCATGCCGATGGCCCAGTGACGGCAGGCGCCAATGGCAACAACATCGGCGGCCTGGTGGGGGACTTTGAATCATGGGGCTACGGAAGTTCCTCCATATCCGATGCCTATGCTACCGGGGCGGTAACGGGGGGGGCCGACAGTTCCAATATCGGCGGCCTCGTGGGGAACAGCTATTCTTACGGCTACGGCAACACTATTACCAATTCCTTTGCCACCGGCGCAGTTACGGCGGATGCCACTGCCAGCCAGAATGTTGGCGGCCTGGTGGGCACCAATAACAGCAACTCCAGCATCGACAACAGCTATGCTACCGGGCCGGTAACCGGCAACAGCTATGTCGGCGGCCTGGTCGGCTATGACAATGGCAACGGGATTACCAACTCATTCGCCACGGGTCCGGTTACGGGCGGCAGTTATGCAGGAGGGCTTGTAGGCGACTCCGGCTCTTCTGTTATCACTTCCTCTTTCTGGGACAAGACGGTCAATTCCGACCCCGCCTTGGACAATGGCTTCGGCACCGGCAAGACGACTACTGAGCTGAAAACCCTGGCCACGTTCACAGACGCCGGCTGGGACATCGACGATGCCGGTGGCACCGGCTCGGTCTGGCGCATTTACGACGGCAATACCATGCCGCTCCTGCGCGGTTTCCTCACACCACTCACCAGTATCGCCAGCCCCGTTACCAAGGCCTACGATGGGACGGCGTATACGGGGGACCTCGACGCCACCTACTCGGATCCGACCGCCCCCGCGTCGGGACATCTCCAAGGTCTCACGTCACCTTACGCCAGCTTCGTCAACGCCGGTACCTACTCTCCGTCGCCCGCCTACTCTGATCAACTGGGCTACGACATCACGGCCAGCGGCGACAGCAGCCTGACGGTCACCCCCGCGGCACTCTCCATCACCGCCAGCGATGCCAGCAAGAGCTACGGCCAGACTCCGACCCTCTCGGCTTTCACCTCCAGCGGCCTGCAGAACAGCGAGACCATTGGCAGCGTCACCCTGGCCAGCGCCGGCACTGCCGCCACGGCCGGCGTCAGCGGCAGCCCGTACACCATCGCTGCCAGTAACGCCACCGGCGGCACGTTCAGCGCCGGCAACTACACCATCACCTACAACAACGGGGCACTGACGGTCACCCCCGCGGCACTCTCCATCACCGCCGGCGATGCCAGCAAGAGCTACGGCCAGACGCCGACCCTTTCGGCATTCACCTCCAGCGGCCTGCAGAACGGCGAAACCATCGGCAGCGTCACCCTGGCCAGCGCCGGCACCGCGGCCACGGCCGCCGTCAGCGGCAGCCCCTATGCCATTACTGCCAGTAACGCCACCGGCGGCTCCTTCAACGCCGCCAACTACACCATCACCTACAACAACGGGGCGCTGACGATCACCCCGGCGGCACTCTCCATCACCGCCGGCGACGCCACCAAGAGCTACGGCCAGACGACAACTTTCACCGGCACCGAATTCACCTCCAGTGGCCTGCAGAACAGCGAGACCATCGGCAGCGTCACCCTGGCCAGCACAGGGGCAGCAGCCTCCGCAAGCGCAGCGGGAAGCCCTTACGCAATAACGGCATCCAATGCAACCGGCGGCACATTCAACGCGGATAATTACACTATCGGCTATAACGACGGGGTGCTTACCGTATCCGCCGTGCCCACGGTTGCTGATGAGCCGGTTGTTGCTGATGAGCCTATTCAGCAGCCAGTGCCGACCCCGCTGGCGGTTTCGGACCAGAGATCACCTCCGTCCATCCCGCAACCACCCGCGCCGATTGTGGATTATGCCGGCCCAGGAGGAGGGACGCCTGTCACCGGCGCCAGCATCACAACAACAGGTGGCAGTGGCACACCCGCTGGCGTAGGCGGCCTCAGCGTAACCCTTGTCAGCCAGCCCACATCTCAGAATTCCGGCATTATTGCCGTAGCCGTACCGGACAGCATGGCACAGCCAGGGTCGGCTTTCAGTTTCCAGCTACCTGAACAGGCCAGGGACATGGCAGCCGCAACCGCCGCAGCAGTAACAGTTTCCCTGTCCGACGGCGGGCAATTGCCGGGATGGCTTCGGTACAGTCCGGAATCGAATACTTTTACGGCCAGCGATGTTCCGGCAGGTTCCCTGCCGATCAAGATTACCGTGACTGTTGGAGATCAAAGCTGGACTGTGGAAATTACGAAGCAGCAGGCGTAGTAATCATAAAGATCTATTGCAGTTGCTAGCTCCATGTTTCAAAATAGGGCGGCCATGGTCGCCCTTTAAATTTTCTGCCTGGAGAACACCTATGACCCCTCGTTTTGTCGGCGTCGCAGGCTTGCCCCGAGCCGGTTCCACCCTGTTGTGCCAGCTGCTTGCCGAGCATCCCGCCATACACTGTGAGGGGCACAGCTCGCCCCTCTGCAATGCCCTGCTGATGATGCGCCGTTTCATCAGCGACGACCAGTTCATGCTGTCGCAGCTCGACGTGCAGTTCGAGGCCACCTATGCCCATCTGAAATCGGCCATGCAGGGGTTTCTGCACGGCTGGCACGGTGACTGCGGCAAGCACGTTGTCGCGGACAAGAACCGCGCCTGGCTGCACTGCATCGAGATGCTGCTGCATCTGGACCCCGAGGCGAGGCTGCTGGTGCCGATCCGCGAACTGGGGCAGATTTACGGCTCTATCGAGTCCCAGCACCAGAAAACCATCCTGCTGGACTTCATCGACCACCTGGCCGATTTTGACCGCTTCGGTCGGGCCGACAAGCTCTTTGCCCAGGACAAGTCCATCGGCGCGCCGCTGTCGTCGATCCGGGCCATAGAGGAACTGCCGCAGACAGTTAAGAACCGCCTCTATTTCGTGAAGTTCGAGGATATGATCGCCGACCCGGTCGACACCATGGTGCGGATTTACAGCTGGCTCGGGCTGCCGCCCCATACGATTGATCCGCAGCGCATCACCACCCGGCCCCATGAGAGCGACAGCCACTACCGCTTCAAATACCTGCACCGGCAGCAGGGGAGCATATCCGCTCCCGGGCGCCATGAAATTCCCCCCCGCATTCAGTCGCAGATCGAGCGAGCCTGCGGCTGGTACTACGAATGGTTCTACCCGAAGAACGGCCCTGCCCCCCAGCCGCGGACGAAACGTTGATGCGATCCGGCCTGACCATTTCGGTGCTCGACCAGCTGGAAGCCGAGGCGATCCACATCCTCCGCGAGGTGGCATCCGAGTTCGAGCGTCCGGTGATGATGTACTCCATCGGCAAGGATTCGTCGGTGATGCTGCACCTTTGCCAGAAAGCGTTCTGGCCTGGCCGGATACCGTTTCCCCTGCTGCATGTGGATACCCGCTACAAGTTCCCGGAGATGGTGGCTTTCAGGGATGCCCGGGCTGCCGAGCTGGGATTCGAGCTGCGAGTTTACCACAGCCGCGACGGGGACGATGACAGCGTCAACCCGTGGGACCTGGGGACCGTGCGCTGCTGCGCCAGTCTCAAGACCAGCGGGCTTCTGGATGCGCTGCAGGAGGGGGGGTATGATGCGGTCATCGGCGGGGCCCGCCGCGAAGAGGAGCGCTCCCGTGCCAAGGAGCGGATTTTTTCCTTCCGTGATGCCAACGGCCAGTGGGAACCGCGCCGCCAGCGGCCCGAATTCTGGAACCTCTACAACAGTCGCGTCAACAGCGGCGAAAGCATGCGGGTGTTTCCCCTTTCCAACTGGACCGAACTGGATGTGTGGCGCTATATCGAACGCGAGTCGATCCCGGTGGTTCCGCTCTACTTCGCGGCAAAGCGGATGGTGGTGGAGCGCAACGGCCAGCTGATACCGGCAGGAGAGGGGACACCGCTGCTGCCCGGTGAGACGCCTGTCCCGCGCCTCTGCCGCTACCGGACGCTGGGGTGCTATCCCTGTACGGGCGCGATTGCCTCCAGTGCGACCACGTTGGCGGATATCATCACCGAACTGGAGCAGACCCGCCTTTCGGAGCGTACAACCCGCCTCATCGACCATGACCAGGACGGTTCCATGGAGCGCAAGAAGCGGGAGGGGTATTTCTGATGACCGACCTTCTGCGCATCATGACCGCCGGCAGCGTCGATGACGGGAAGTCCACCCTGATCGGGCGCATGCTTTACGATGCCGGCGCCCTCCACGATGACCATATCGCTTCGCTCTACAAAGGTGCGCGCGGCGGCGAGCGCCCGGATTTCGCCCTTTTGACCGATGGCCTGCGGGCCGAGCGGGAGCAGGGGATCACCATCGATGTCGCCTACCGCTATTTCGCCACCCCACGCCGCCGCTTCATCATTGCCGATGCCCCGGGCCACGAGCAGTATACCCGCAACATGGCGACAGCAGCCTCCAATGCCGATCTGGCGGTGCTGCTGATCGACGCCCGGCAGGGGGTGTTGACCCAGTCCAGGCGCCATGCCTTCATCTGTGCGTTGCTGGGGGTGCCACGCCTCCTGGTGGCTGTCAACAAGATGGATCTGGTTGGTTTCAGGGAGGAACGCTTCCGTGAGATCGAGGATGAGTACCGGACCTTTGCCGTCCGGCTTGGCCTGAAGAACCTCTGCTTCATTCCGGTCTGCGCCGTCGACGGGGACAATCTTGTCCACAAAAGCGAGCGGATGCCCTGGTACGGAGGACCGTGCCTCCTGCCGTATCTGGAGGACGTGTATGTGGCCGGTGACCGCAACCTGGTCGACTTCCGTCTGCCGGTGCAGCGCGTGGTACGCCCTGACGCAAGCTTCAGGGGATACAGCGGCACCCTCGCTTCCGGCGTGGTGCGGGTTGGCGACGAAGTGATCGCGCTCCCCTCCGGTTTCCGTTCTTCAATCAGAAGCATCCACCTGGGCAGTACCGCATTGCCCCAGGCCGTGGCAGGTCAGGCAGTAACCGTCTGCCTGGACGATGAACTGGATATCGCCCGGGGCGACCTGCTCGTGCATCCCGGCAATGTCCCGAGAGAATTCAAGGAACTGGATCTGATGACGGTCTGGACCGGGGACGAGCACCTGGTTGCAGGAACGGTGCTGCTGATCAAGCTGGGCTGCCAGTGGATCAAGGCGCGCTGCGAGTCGATACGCTACCGCATTGACCCCGATACGCTGCGCCAGGAGCGGGTTGAGTCCCTCGGGATGAATGATATCGCCCGTATCCGGCTTGTGCTGTACCGCCCGGTTTTTGCCGACCCATATTCGCGCAACCGTCAACTGGGAGCATTGCTGCTTGTTTCGGCCTCCGGCAATGACACGGTCGGCGCCGCAACCATTGTGGAGCGGACCGATTACGATGCCGAGCTGAAGACGGACCGGGCAGTGCCGGAAAGGCGGGAAGTGGTCTGGCATCATGGGCAGGTGACGCTGGCGGACAGAACCGAACTGCTCCGTCAGAAGCCGCTGACAATCTGGTTCACCGGCCTCTCCGGCGCCGGCAAGTCAACTCTTGCCTTTGCCTTGGAAAGAAGGCTGATCGACATGGGGATGGCCTGCTACGTGCTGGATGGCGACAATGTGCGTCATGGCCTGAACCGCGACCTCGGATTTTCCCCAAAGGACCGCGCCGAGAATATCCGACGTATCGCCGAGGTTTCAAGGCTGATGAACGATGCCGGTTTGATCCTGATTACCGCCTTCATCTCTCCCTTTCAGGAGGACCGGGAGATGGCCCGTGGAATCATCGGCAACGAGCGTTTTCTGGAGGTTTACCTCGAAACCTCACTGGAGGTTTGCGAAGGAAGGGACCCCAAGGGGATGTACAAAAAGGCCCGCAGCGGAGAACTGCCAAGCTTTACCGGTATCTCATCACCGTATGAACAGCCTGAGCGCCCCGACCTGAAACTGGATACGGCATCCCTTTCCATTGACGACTGCGTGATCATGCTGCAGAAGTCGGTCCGGGAGCGCTGCATGGGGTGGGAGACGTAATGTTTGACCCTGCCGTGATGACCGCAGGCCTGCTGGTCGGCCTGATGGTCGGTCTGACCGGCATTGGCGGCGGTGCGCTGATGACCCCCATTCTGGTTCTGCTGTTCGGCTTCGCTCCCAAGACGGCCGTGGGCACCGACCTGTTCTTTGCCGCGATCACCAAGATGGCGGGCGTGACAGTGCATGGCCGCCGCGGGACCATCGACTGGCAGGTCTGCCGGCGGCTTGCGGCTGGAAGCCTGCCGGCAGCCGTGCTGACGAGTGCCGCATTGCATTACGTCGGACGTGATGCCCTCACGGTAAACACTCTGATAATGCAGGCTTTGGGAGTCATGCTGCTCATCACGGCCATTGGGCTGATCTTCAAGAAAAGTCTGCACGAGATCGGCAGAAACTTCAGGATAGGCGATGCTGAGTTGTTCAAGCGGCTTCAAGCCCCACTGACCGTGTTTGCCGGGCTGTTCCTCGGGGTGGTTGTTACCTTGACTTCCGTCGGAGCAGGAGCCCTGGGGACGGTCATCATGCTCTACCTCTATCCGCTGCGCCTGACACCGGCCAAGGTTGTCGGCACAGACCTGGCCCACGCCATTCCCCTTGCACTTGTGGCCGGTTCCGGCCATCTGCTGGGAGGCAATATCAACGTTGCGCTCCTTCTAACGTTGCTGTCCGGCTCCATACCTGGAGTTTTGATCGGATCCTGGTTCTCGGCCCGCGCCTCAGATGCTGTCTTAAGGCCGGTCCTGGCACTGTTGCTGCTACTGACCGGCATCAAGATACTCTCCGGCTGTTGAGAATCCCTACGCCCACCATATGGTGACGGATTCAGGTCCTTTCCTTTTCGGCCCCATGCGGTAGACTTGTGGAGCAATCAACCCGAAAAGGAGGACTACTCAATGCAGGAACGCCCAGGAATCATCACCTTCAAGGGGAACCCCATGACCCTCCTCGGTCCGGCGCTGGCGGCGGGGGACAAGGCACCGGCCTTCACCGCCGTCGACACCGGCCTCGCGCCGGTATCCCTGGCCGATTTCGCCGGCAAGGTCAAGATCATCAGCGCCGTCCCCTCACTCGACACGCCGGTCTGCGACACGGAGACCCGCCGCTTCAACCAGGAAGCGGCGGCGCTCCCCGACGGTGTCGTCCTCCTCACCGTGAGCATGGACCTCCCCTTCGCCCAGAAGCGCTGGTGCGCCGCCGCCGGCATCGACCGGGTGAAGACCCTCTCCGACTACCGGGACCGCTCCTTCGGCCTCGCCTACGGGGTGGTCATCAAGGAGCTGATGCTCCTCTCCCGCTCCATCTTCGTCATCGACGCCACGGACACCATCCGGTATATCCAGCACGTGCCGGAGGTGACCAACGAGCCCGACTACGCAGCGGTCCTGGCTGCGGCCAAGGGACTGCTGTAGCTGACTCCATCATGTCCAGAAAAAGGAAAGGCCTGCTCACGATGCAGGCCTTTTTTTATTTCTTCTTCACCCTGAACCCCGCCTTTTCCAGCTTCGCCAGGTCGAGGCCACCGGAGCCCCTCTCCTCCCGGGGAGGCCGCTCCCCCTTGGGCCGTGGCGCTTCCCCTTCCGTTGCCTCGCGGATGGAGAGGGATATCCGCTTGCGGGCCCCGTCCACGGCCAGCACCTTCACCTTCACCACCTCTCCTGCCCGGACCGCCTCGTTGGGGTCTTTGATGTAGCGGGTCGCCAGATGGCTCACGTGGACGAGACCGTCCTGGTGGACGCCGATATCCACGAAGGCGCCGAAGGCAGTGACATTGGTCACCACCCCCTGCAGCACCATCCCCTCCTTGAGGTCGGAGAGTTCCCGAATGTCGTCCCGGAAGGCGGCGGTCTTGAACTCCTCCCGGGGGTCGCGTCCCGGCTTTTTCAGCTCCTCCACGATGTCCCGCAGGGTCGGAAGCCCCACCGCCTCGGTCACGTAGCGCTTGAGGTCGATCCGCGCCGCCAGGGCCGGGTCTGCGGCAAGCTGAGCCAGGGATACCCCCAGGTCGGCGGCCATGGCCTCCACCACAGGATAGCGCTCCGGGTGGACGGCGGTGTTGTCGAGGGGATGCGCGCCACCTCGGATGCGGAGGAAGCCCGCCGCCTGCTCGAAGGCCTTCTCGCCGAAGCGGGGGACCTTCAGGAGCCCCCGCCGGGAGGCAAAGGGGCCCTCCCCGTCCCGTCGGGCGACGATGGCCTTAGCCAGGGACGGCCCCACGCCGGAAACATAGGAGAGGAGCGCCCAGGAGGCAGTGTTGAGGTCGACCCCGACAAAGTTGACGCATGACTCCACCACGTCGTCCAGGGATTTTTTCAGGGCCTTCTGGTCCACGTCGTGCTGGTACTGGCCCACGCCGATGCTCTTGGGGTCGATCTTCACCAGCTCTGCCAGGGGGTCCTGGAGGCGCCGGGCGATGGAAATGGCCCCCCGCACCGTAAGGTCCAGCTCCGGGAATTCCTCCCGGGCGATATCCGACGCGGAGTAGACGCTGGCCCCGGCTTCGCTCACCATCACCACCGGCACCCGCTTTCCCGCTTCCGCCAGGGTCTCTTTCGCGAACTGCTCCACCTCCCGCCCCGCGGTGCCGTTCCCCACGGCGATCATCTCGATATCGTGGGTCTCAACGAGACGCAGGAGCTCCTTCCGCGCCCCGGCGACACGCCCCTCGCCGGTGTGGGGGTAGATGGTCACATGCTCCAGGAAGCGGCCGGTGCCGTCCACCGCGGCCAGCTTCGAGCCGGTCCGCAGCCCCGGGTCGATGCCGAGGACCCGCTTCCCCCCGGCCGGCGGGGCGAGAAGCAGATTCCGCAGGTTCTGGGCAAAGACCCGGATGGCCGCCTCGTCGGCCAGCTTCTTCGCCTCCAGCCGCAGCTCCACCTCGATGGAGGGGGCAATGAGCCGTTTGTAGGCATCCTCGGCTACCCGCTCCAGGAGCGGCCGAAAGATACTCTCCCGGGTCACGAGCCGCGCCCTGAGGCCGGCGTGGATCTCCGCCACCGGCGCCTCGACGGCCAGGAGCAGCACCTCCTCCTTCTCCCCCCGGCGCATGGCGAGCATCCGGTGGGAGGGGACGCTCTTCAACGGCTCCCGGTGGTCGTAGTACATCTCGAACTTGGTGACCGCCTCCTTCTTGTCGCTGGCCACGCGGGACGAGAAGATACCGTCGTCCCCGGTGAGGCGGCGGACAAAGGCCCGGGCGTCGGCATCATCGGCCAGCCGCTCGGCCAGGATATGCCCCGCCCCCTCCAGGGCCGCCGCCGCGTCGGGAACCTCCCGGGCCGGGTCCACGAAGGGGAGCGCCGCCTCCTCCGGCGTACCGGACGAAAGCTCCTGGGCCGCCATGATGTCGGCCAGGGGTTCCAGACCCCGCTCCCGGGCGATGGTGGCCTTGGTTCGGCGCTTGGGCTTGTAGGGAAGGTAGAGGTCCTCCACCTCGGTCTTCTGGCGGGAGCCCTCGATGCGGGCGCGGAGCTCAGGAGTAAGCTTCCCCTGCTCCTCGATGGACTTCAGCACCGTGACCTTCCGCTCCTCCAGCTCGGTGAAGTAGCCGAGGCGCTCCTCCACGGTGCGGATTTCCACCTCGTCCAGCTCGCCGGTCCGCTCCTTCCGGTAGCGGGCGATGAACGGCACGGTGGCCCCTTCCTTCAGGAGCTCCACGGTGTTTTCCACCTGGAACGGCTTCAGGCCGGTCTCTTCGATGATGAATGCAATGATTTTTCTGAGAATGTCGCTGGTCTTACTCATGGTTGGTCCTTTATATGGCTGAATGAAAAGGGGGAGGATACTACCACAGGGAGGAGGCGTTGAAAAGGGCGGGAACGCCGGAAGGATTCAGCGGTGGTCGATGCGGCAGGATCCGCCGTCGCAGGGAGGTGTGCGCCGGGGGAGATACTTCCGGATGCGGGCGAAGCCACGGTAGCCGAGCCGGGCCAGGAGATTCATGCCCGGGACCATGACGAGGGTGCCGAGGAACCCGTAGAGGGTCGATGCCGGGAAGGCCTGCCAGATGGCCCAGAAGGCCTCCACGGCACGATAGACCCGGCCGGTCCGGTCGATGGCGTGCATCTGGGCCATGAACTCGTCGAGGGTGATCCCGTGGGGTGACGGGTCGAAGGCGGGATCGCTGATGTCGACGAAGACGAGGCGCCCCCCGTGGTTCTTGCGCCGATAGATCGCCATCTCCGCCGCGCAGACGGAGCAGGCGCCGTCATAAAAAACCGTGAGGGGGAACTGGGGCGTTGCGGGCATCGACAAACCTCGCAGTCAGATGTTTCCGAAACCTGTACGGGAGAACCGGGCCGCAGCAACCCGGCTCAGGGGTAGAGCCGGAAAAGCTGCTCGACCACGCAGGCGGGCTTTTTCTCCCCCTCGATCTCCACGGTAATCTCGTAGATGATCTGCACCGCCTCACCCAGGGGCTCAAGGGCCGTGAGCCTGGTCCGGGCACGGATGCCGGAGCCGGTCTTTACGGCTGCAGGAAACCGGACCCGGTTAAGGCCGTAGTTCACCCGCAGGCGCATGCCGGGGTAGTTCTGCTCGAACTGGCCGGGGGCGTTCGCCTCGGTGAGAAACGGGAGGAGCGACAGGGTCAGGAACCCGTGGGCAATGGTGGTCCCGTAGGGAGACTCGCGCCGGGCCCGCTCCGGGTCGGTGTGGATCCACTGGACGTCCCCCGTTGCCGCGGCAAAGGCGTCGATTCGCGACTGCTCCACGGTGAGCCAGGGGCCCACGTGGATTTCGGTGCCAAGCTTCGGGGAAAGAAATGCGATGAGTTCATCTGCGGCGGGCATGGGAGCCTCCGGTTATTCAGAATTCAATGCCGAACCCGTGGAGCTGCCGCAGGGCAGTGCCGGCCCAATCCCGGTTGGCGGCGGGGCTTGCGGGGCTCGGGTGGATGATCCGCCTCACCTCCACGTCAAGACCGCTCAGGGCCTCGCGGCAGCGCTCCTCGGCGAACCCTCCGACGCCGATGACTAGACGGGGTTCGAGCAACTCCACAGTCTGGCGCAGGGCCCGGTCGCAGGCGGCGAAGAGTGGTTCCTGCTCCCCGCGGCGCAGTTTGTCCGGAGTGATGTTGCCGCCGTCGGCGGTGAGGAAGAGGAGCGGACAGTAGTTGGCCACGAAGAAGCGGGCGAAAAACCGCTCCGGCGTCCCGAACCGCTCCCGGATGAGCCCCCAGAGGCGCCGGCCGCTCACCTCGCTCCGCCGGCAGGCAAAGCCGTCGACCCGCTTCTTGGGGTGCTCGTCCGCCGGCCTGGCGACCGCGCCGTCGATGCCGAGCCACTCAGTCACCACCCCGATCTCCCCGAAGGGGATGCCGGTCTGGGCCATCCCCCAGGGCCCGGGGTTCATGCCGACGAAAAGGGCTTCCTTGGGAGCGGAGCCGAACCGCGCGAGATAAGCGGCGTGGGGCTCCCGCGCGTAGAGGAGGGGGTTGTAGACGTGGGACACCGGCGCTGAGAAGGAAAGCCCCTCCAGGTCGGCGGCAAGGGCATCGGCTATGGTTACGAGACTGGTCACCGGCTCCCCTCCATGATCCGCCTGATCCGTTCCTCGGTCACCGGATGGGTGGAAAAGTAGTCCCCGAGGGATTTCTTCTTTTCCGCGCCCGCCTCGCCGCTTTTCTTCCGGTGTTCCGCCTCAAGGCGGCCGAGCATGGCGGCGTAACTCTTGAGGGGAATTCCCCGGCGCTTCAGGTACGCCACCGCGGCGTCGTCGGCCTCCACCTCGAAGCTGCGGGAGTAGGAGGCGTCGATGAGGGCCGTCGGCAGCGTGGCGGCCAGGGAGGTAATGGAGGTGATGTCGCCGGTGATGGCGGCAATGACAAGGCCGGTGGCCGAGTTCTGGAGCACGTGACGCAGGGCGTGGCGATGCCGCACATGCCCCATCTCGTGGGCCAGGACCCCGATCAGCTCGTCGTCGCTGTCAGCCACCTCCACGAGCCGGTCCGTGACGACGATGATTCCCGACGGAAGCGCCAGGGCATTGGCCCCCAGCTGGTCGCTCCTGCGGAATTCCAGCCGGTAGCCGGTGGCAAAGGGGAGCTCCCGGGTCATACGGGAGAAGTCCGCCGAAAGCTCACGGCGCCGGGAGTCGGGGAGCCGGGAAGGCGCAAATACGAGCCGGTCGAGCATCGCAAGGCTCTCCCGGCCAAGGGAGACCTCGGTGGCAGGAGGCACGGCCCGCGCGACCCGCTCGGCCAAGGCCGGGATACCGTAGGCCACGAAGCCCCAGACCACCGCCACCGTCACCACGAGGGCCACCAGGGCCAGGGGGAGGCTCCGCTCCCACCGGTGGATGGCGGCCGAGGCGCGCCCTTTCCCCTGGCGCCGCAGGAGTTCGTCCACAAGGCGGGTGTCGCTCACCTCGCAGAGGGCGCCGGATGGGAAACTTACCGACCGCCGCGCCGTGGAAAGCGGGGGGGAGATTACGAGGCGGGAGAGTTCCGTGGAGATGTCCACCCCCTCCCCCGCCACGAGGAGACGGTTCCCCTCAAGGGTGAGACGCACGGTCCGCCGGGCCGAGGTCTTGCCGTCGTAGTAGATGCCGGGGGCCGTCATCACAGGGCCACGTCAATCCCGAAGATGTCGCCGATCTCCTCACCGGCGGCGCCCACGTCTCCCTGGAATCCTGCCCGGAACGCTTCCATGTCCGCCACTCCCTCCACCGACAGGGTCTCGAACCGGTACCGGGCCAGCCGCACCGACGCCCACGGGATCATGAGGCCGAGACTCAGGACGATGGCCGCGGCGTTGGAGAGGTAGAGCCAGGCCATGTCCCGGACACGCATCCGGCTCACGAAACGGCTCCCCGCAATGCTGGTGCTGTTCCAGGTGAGGTTGGCCAGGGCGGTCTGCACATAGACCACGATAAAGAAGTAGAGGAGCGGCAGGGCGAAGGCCATGAGGGCGCCGATCATCATCTGGGTTCGGCGCAGGTCGGCATCGGCCAGAAGCGCCCCCCCCTCGGCCAGGGTGGAGACCACGTAGAAGGCCGCCGGCATCACCACGACGGCCAGAAGCACCAGCCACCCCGCCGCCTTCAGGAAGAGGAAGTAATAATTCTTTCCCGTGGCCGTGAAGGTGAACGGTGTCCGGCCGTAGGAGCTTCGCTCCACCAGGAACTTCTTCTGGCGATAGATGAGATAGGGGAAGATGAGTCCCAGGGTGAACGGCAGAAGGAAGGAAAGGCCGGCGTAAACCACATAGGCCTCCTGATAGTCGGCCCGGAAGGCGAAGCGGAGGCTCCGGTAGCTGGAGTTGCGGCAGGTGAAGAGCCGCGAGCGGACAACGAGCCACGGCACCGTCAGGAAGAAGGCGAAGCCGAGAAGCGAGGAAACGCTCGGCGCGTAGCGGATCCCCGCCGTGTAGACGAGAAACGCCAGGACCCCGATGAGCCACCCCCGGAAGAGAGCCTTGGGATCGGCCAGGTAGTCGAAGGGACTTCCGTCCAAGAGGGTGTTGCCGTAGAAATAACGGCGCTTGCGGACTTTGGCCCAGGCCGAGTAGGCCCCCAGGGTGACAATCTTCAGGAGGGTGTTGACGATCCAGATGCCGAAATACTCCCTGGCCGTTCCGGTGAAGGCGAAGCGGAGAGTGCGGGAGGTCGTTGGACGGCGGGTTTCGGGTGGTGCCGGTGGTTGCAGGGGAGCCGCCACGGGAGCGGAAGCCTCCGTCTGGGGGCCTGAATGGGCGCTCGGTTCAGCCACCCTGGCAAAGACGAACTTCCCGCCACAGCGTGGGCAGCTCACCCTCGCCCCGTCGGGAATGGTCCCGGCAGGCATCTCCTTGGTGAATCGGCAATGGGGACAGCTCACCATCTCCATGAAAGCCTCCCCCTTCATTCCACCACGAGCGTTTCACCGCCCGCCTCAACCCGGTCACCGGCCCGGAGCTTCCTGCCGCGCCGGGTTTCCACCTCGCCGTTCACCCGGACTTCCCCCTCGGCGATGAGGATCTTCGCCTCGCCGCCGGAGGCGACGATATTCTCGGCCTTCAGGAAGCTGTCGAGCTTTATGTAGTCGGTTTCTATCTTCATCTCGTGATAATGCTCCTGTCTCTAGCAGTCCAACACGGTTGTCTTTGTAGCACTTTTTTGCTATGAAGAGGAGATTTTTCACACACAAGGAGATTTGCCATGCTTACCACATCCGACTTCAAGCGGGGCCTCGTCATCAAGCTCGACGGCGCGCCGTGCACCATCCTCGACGTCCACTTCCAGTCCCCCTCGGCCCGGGGCGCCAGCACCATGGTCAAGACCAAGTACCGCAACCTCCTGACCGCCCAGGTGCTGGAGAAGACCTTCCGCTCCGGCGACAAGGTGGAGGAGGCCGACTTCGAGCGCCACAAGGGGCAGTTCCTCTACGCCGACGGCGACCGCGGTATCTTCATGGACCTGGAAACCTACGAGCAGTTCGAGATGGATGCCGAGGCCTTCGGGGCGATCCAGCCGTACCTCCTGGACGGTACCGAAGTGGTCCTCGGCCTCTTCCAGGAGCGCCTGGTCAGCGTCGACCCGCCCCAGGTGGTTGAGCTAACCGTCACCGACACACCGCCGGTCATCAAGAACGCCACCGCCACCGCCCAGACCAAGGAGGCGATCCTCGAAACCGGCCTGACGCTTCAGGTTCCCCCCTACCTGGAGGTGGGAGAGAAGATCAAGGTCGACACCCGCGACTGCCGGTTCATCTCCCGGGCGTGACCCCCAGCACGAGGGCTGAAAATCCTCGTGCCGGCGCCATAATAGACGAAAAAGATATTGACACATTCTCGGCTTCGAGCTATAAGTTAAAGCTCTTTTCGCCCAGATAGCTCAGTCGGTAGAGCAGAGGACTGAAAATCCTCGTGTCGGCGGTTCGACTCCGTCTCTGGGCACCATTCATCAATGAAATTAAGGGGTTGCGACACCGGTCGCGGCCCCTTAATTTTTTCTAATGACTGGTTGTGACTGGTAAGTTTTCCGCACGTCTTCGATGCTCGTGACAACAGAAGGTTTTTTAACGGGTTCACGCTTTTCAATTCGTCCTTCAGCGATTGCCTTTTTCGCATGACGACTTACCGTTGATTTATCTACACCGAGTTCTCGAGCAATATCCGACTGATTCTTACCCTCTTGCAACATTCGCACGATTTGCTCACTGGTGTCCTGGGAGCCCATCTCCCTATTGACTACCCAGAACGCTCCTCCGTCTTCGTCGGCCAGAAGTTGCGCACGGAACGGATCCGCATCCTTACCGTACAAAGCACGAAGCTTTTCGTAATGCACCTCAAAACAAGCGCCCATACTTGGCACATAATCATCGGGCTTACGCAGGCCTATGACGGTATCGAGAACATCTTCGCGCTTTGAAGTTCCGCGTTGCGTACCATTCTTTCCGGAGTGATGAACCAATAAAATTGACCTTCCTTGAGCCCGATGCCGTAGCACCCATTCCTGCATATGAACCCAACTCTCAGATTCGTTCTCACGCCCGTTACGACACATACATGACAGGTTATCGATAATGATTACCTCAGCATCACGGATTATCTCGTCGATTTCAGCCTGGCCTTCCCTTGTCGCCAGATCAGGCATTCCAGATCTCTGGAAATCAGGCGTTAGAATACGAAAGTAATCATCAGCCGGCAGGGACTTCGGAACATTTTTCATGATAGATACCAACCGTTGTTGCAAGTCCCTTGCTGACATCTCACCGTCAATATACAGAACTTTTCGCTGTTTAGGAGCATTCCACCCAAGGAAATCCCCCCCGACTCCCATCGCAACCCCCATCCCCAGAGCCACGTGAGTTTTTCCAATTCCACGCCAGGCATGGAGCATGCTGACTGACTGCGTCTGAAGAATCGGATAGAGCAAGTACTCTCTGGGTGGCAACTCAAGTGAAAGCATCTCCGAAAGAGTCAATGTCCTGCATTTACCATCGTGAGCTTGATTCTTGCCATCAGCCTGTCCCGGCGTCTCAACAGCTGAACTCTTGCTTTCGATTATGCTCCCGTCGGACCAGACAAGCCGAACAGCCCCCAGTTGATCGTTCCTGCAAGGCAATAGCACCTCTCGCTTCATTGCATCAGCAACGCTAGGATCCTTCACCTCCCCATCATCCATGCCGAGACGTAGTCCATGAAACTCGCCAACAGTTCCCGACTTCCCACATTCACTGCATTCGAAATAGCCAGTACAGACATCCACTTTCAAGCCGTAGCCCCTACCGACATGAAATGGACAACGTGACACAGCCGACATCTCCTCGACAAAAATCAGCCCTCCCTTCAATTCGTTTTTGTAGTACGGGTAAAAATCTTTACTGTTACTGTTCTTTTTCATTGAGCACCCCCAGAGTTTTTTTGTCACACATGAATCTACTGCCCGAGGGTGCAACACCTCTGGAGGAAGACGCCTGATAGAGAACCCAATACAACTTTCAACACACTGCAATCATTAGACTTTCAATAGGCTAGAGATCTGCAATGGATGGTAATGGAAAGTGATGGGGCTGTTGGGGAGGAGATGTGGTAGTTGTTGGAATGATGATCTTGAAGAGCCATGCCAGATGCTTGGTTTCAAGATTGTCGGTATTCCCGCTCAGTCGTTCTAATAATCGTGACTCAAAGCTTCACTGAATACGCACGCCGAACAGGTAAAGCCTTTTGAGTGTTTTTAGAGCATAAATGCCGGTATTCGTGTCTGGGCCAGCAAGTAATTCAGTAATCCCTTGAACCGCCTCCCCATCCAGCCAATTGCCGAGCTTGCCGAGCGCCTCGACTGCGGCAATCCTTACGAATGGTTCCTCATCACCAAGGCGAGCCACGAGTTCGTGCACCGCCCCCGCATCAAGACGATCACCGAGATTGCCGAGCACTTCGACCGCGGCAATCCTTACGAATGATTCCTCATCACCAAGCCGAGCCACGAGTTCGTGCACCGCCCCCGCATCAAGACAATCGCCGAGATTGCCGAGTGCCTTGACTGTGGCCGCCCGTATGCGAAATTTCTCATCACCAAGCAGAGCCACGAGTTCGTTCACCCCCCCCACATCAAGACGATCGGCGAGCTTGCCGAGTACTTTGACTGCCGCAATCCGTACGGATGATTCCTCATCACCAAGCAGAGCCACGAGTTCGTGCACCGCCCCCGCATCAAGACGATCGCCGAGATTGCCGAGCACTTCGACCGCAGCAATCCGTACGAATGAGTCCTCATCACCAAGCCGGGCCACGAGTTTGTGCACCACCCCCGCATCAAGACGATCGCCGAGATTGCCGAGCACTTCGACCGCAGCAATCCGTACGAATGAGTCCTCATCACCAAGCAGGGCCACGAGTTTGTGCACCACCCCCGCATCAAGCCGATCACCGAGCTTGCCGAGGGCCTCGACTGCGGCCGTCCGTACGCGAGATTTCTCATCACCAAGCAGAGCCAGAAGTTCGTTCACCACCCCGGCATCAGGCCGATCGCCGAGCTTGCCGAGCACTTTGACCGCGACAATCCGTACGTGAAAGTCCTCATCACCAACCAGGGCCACGAGCTTGCGCACCTCCCCCGCATCAAGACGATCGTCGAGCTTCCCGAGGGCCTCGACTGCGGCCGTCCGTACGCGAGATTTCTCATCACCAAGCAGGGCCACGAGCTTGCGCACTACCCCCGCATCAAGACGATCGCCGAGCTTCCCGAGGGCCTCGACTGCGGTCCACCGTACGGTAGAATTCTCATCACCAAGCCGAGCCGCGAGCTCGTGCATTGCCCCCGCATCAAGACGATCGCCGAGATTGTCGAGCGCCTTGCCTGCGGCAGTCCGCACCTGAGATTTCTCATCACCAAGCAGGGCCACGAGTTTGTGCACCGCCTCCGCATCAAGACGATCGCCGAGATTGCCGAGTGCCTTGACTGCAACTATCCGTACTTGAAAGTCCTCATCACCAAGCAGGGCCACGAGTTCGTGCACCGCCCTCGCATCAAGACGATCGCCGAGATTGCCGAGCACTTCGACCGCAGCAATCCGTACGAATGAGTCCTCATCACCAAGCAGGGCCACGAGTTTGTGCACCACCCCCGCATCAAGCCGATCACCGAGCTTGCCGAGCACCTCGATTGCGGCCGTCCGTACGCGAGATTTCTCATCACCAAGCAGAGCCAGAAGTTCGTTCACCACCCCGGCATCAGGCCGATCGCCGAGCTTGCCGAGCACCTCGATTGCGACCCTCCCTACGAAATGGTCCTTATCACCAAGCATGGCCACGAGCTCGTGCACTATCCCCTCATCAAGACGATGGCCGAGCTCGCCGAGTGCCTCGACTGCGGCCAACCGTACAGAATAGTCCTCATCACCAAGTCGGGCAACGAGCTCGTGCACTGCCGCCGCATCAAGCCGATCACAGAGGTTGCCGAGTGTCTTGACTGCGGCCCTCCGCATTTTAAAGCCCTCATCACGTACCCAGGCCAAGACTTCGCAGACATCCAGCTGTAGGCCAAAACCAACCAGCGCGGTGCTGGCCGCCTCACAAAATGGCTCTTTTTCTGCAAGCTCCAACAACTGCTCCTTGATTTCTTGGGTGAGTGTTGGTGTGGGCTTCTCGATCTCCGGGGCACAGCGCGCCGCCAGGAAGAGATTGGAGTGAATGACGTTGTCAGGCTCAGCAAGGATCCGCTGGATGATCGACTCCCCCAATAGTCCAGCAAGAAATCGGATAACCTCCGCCCACTTCGGGTGCCAACGCTCCGTGAGAATGCGATTGATCTCCTCGGGCTTGTCGGCTGCGTACTGGGCGGCAAGGAATTCCTGAAATGACTGGTGGGTAAAGAAAAGAGCCTCCTCTCCTCGATCGAGCACCCGATTCACGAGACCAAAGGTGGTGAGGTCATTGAGCGAAACCCGCGCATCCTCTGAATAGAGCTTGGCCGGCACCTTCTGGATCTTAGGTTGCTCATCCGCCAAGGCGAGAAAGGCGAATTCCTTGAGCTGCGCCCGAATCTTGCGCGAAAGGTCCGGCTCGTCGAGATAGCGCGGCCGATTCGGCTCATGCTCAGCCAGGATGTGCTCGATGAACTTCCCGTAGAGCTCCGTCCGTGTTGCTGTCTCCTTGAGCTTCCCGGCCAACGCCAGTTCACGCACCATAGAGGCCAGCATCGGCACCTCGACAAGATCAGCTGCCAGTGCGCATACTCTTTTCACCTGGGAATACCGCTCCCCGAAGTAGCGACGCTGATCCTTGGGCGAGAAGGGCTTCAGGCGCAGGAACGTGAGCTTCGGATCGTTTTCGATCGCCAGCACCGCCGAGGGGCGAGAGGTGATCAGCACCGGGCTCCTTCCCGCGACCGTAAAGGCGATTTGTGCAAGGGCAGAGGGCTTTCCCTGGATCTGGTCCAGCCCGTCGAACAGAAACACGAACCGTTTCTCTTTCTCTGCCCGCACGAAGAAGTCTGCGCAATCGACTTCAAGGAATTCGTCTGCAAGACGGTCGGTGATCACAGCTCGCAGATCCTTCCCGCTCTTGGGATTGATCCGTTCCAGATCCTGGCAACTCATCAACAGCGGCACCACGGACGTGCGGCGCACAAGCTCTGCCGCCAGCCAGTGCACGAAGACGGTCTTCCCCATCCCCACATCCGAGCTCAGAATGTAGCTCTGTCGCAGGGGGAGCAAACGCTTTGGATCGAACTCGTTCCATTTCCGGCCATGCTCGTGGGCCTTCGCCTCGCCTCCAGCTTCCCTCTCACGTCGCTCCGGGGTCACGCCGCAGTCCAAATTCAGGGGGATGAAGGGAGCATGGTGCATCTTCTCCTCGAGCTTCGCCTGAGCCTCCTCTCCCAGGCGCCTGCGGATCTGCTCGAACACATCGTGGGCGGACCGAAGCTCGGGCCAAACATCGAACAGCGGACGAAGCGGCACGATGAAGGCCTGGGTTGCCCGGTGCTTGGCGTAGACCAACCCGATTACTTTCTGGAGGCGCTGATCGACGACGGGAGCCCCGCTGTACCCCCCATTAACGTTTTTGAGATTGAGCCCCGTAATCGGATAGGCCTCGAGCCCTTTAATCGGCGTGGGAGTGAGTGCTCCCATGCTCCCCTTGAATCCGATCCCGGACCCGTCGAACTGGCCTGCGGGGTAGCCGAAACTGTGCAACTCGTCACCCAGTTGCACGCGCCAGTTCACGTCCAGCGGTAGATGGGGCCAAGGCGAGCCCTCACCTGATTGAAGGCGATGGAGCTTCAGTACCGCCAGATCAGCCTGCTTTATCGAGCGATCAAGACACAGGTCAGCCGTGATGCAGTTCCCCTGATAGAAAACCTCGCCGGTTTCACATCCGACCTTGAGCCACTGCGCAATGACGTGCCAGCAGGTAAGGACGTAGCCCTCGGGATGGCAAAGGAAGCCGGTTCCTTCAACCTCTCCGGCAGGGTTCAACACCTGAACCAAATAATGTCGGAGATCGCCGATCTCTCCTCTCATCACTGGGTACACTCCGTTGCATGAATTAGCAATGGCATATGCTGTTAACCAACCCTGAGTGTAGCATGAGGGTGCGCATACACGACGTACGCAAGCCAAGTTGCGTCGCCCGCCTCACGAGCTTTTTTCCGTGCCCAGATAGTGGCTTCGGTGATGGTCTTCCCACCTCGTAGTGAGTCATAAAACGCTTGCGTAAAGGCACGCGCCGGCTCGTCACCGACAGACCACATTGAGCTGACAAATGCTCCAGCTCCCCCACGAAGAAAAGAAGTAGAGAAACCGCCTATGCCCGTCAGACTGTAGCCAGTACGGCCCACTTGGCATGCATTCAGTACGACAATTGGACGCGGCGCATCAGGAGCAATAAAACTGGCAAATTGCCCGATCGTGCCCGCTCCGAGGTACTCAGGAATCCAATTGCCGTTTTCGACACGCCCTTCCAGCATAAGTTGCGAGTTCCTGATATCATTCACCTCTGCCATCCCATGGCCCGCATAGTGCAAAAGATCGAATTGACCCGGATTCTCGAGCAAGCTCAGAAGAGGACCTGCATGGGCTTCGAGGCGCTTCACTCCTAATTCCTTCTTCAACCACGCATACTCGTTTTCTGGCTCACGTAGGTAGTAGTCCGTGTTCTCCAGATATTTGGGCACAACAGCGTAACGCTTGTCTTTGCGGATGCGCAGTTCCAGAGGCGGCCACGGGGTGTTGTGCAGCCAACGCACAAGCCCCATCTGCCCAAGAAACCACTCTTTCGGTGGAAGCCTCCCGTCTGCGGGGTCTTTTAAGTGAATGAGTTCCCAAGGAATAAAGGGTTCGGTGGAGAAGATCTGAATGCTGTCGATCTTATCCCGATGCTGCCACAGCAGCTTCTGAATCTCAGGAGGGACGAGCACATCGAAAAGATCGCCACCCATCGCCCGCAGTTCCCGGGTGAATGCACTTACATCATCCTTATTGCTTAACCAGCGATTCTCAATTTCCCTGTAAAGAGCATTGACGTACGCGACCCTGTCGCCTTTGATAGGTTTGGACTGACCTTCAGCAGTGATAATCCCCGGGAGTTGCAGGACGAAATGGTAGGCTGGATCGCCATCGACTTTGTTTTCGTATATTTGTAGCTGGTTAAAGAGTCGCTCTGTTGCGGGCGCTTCGCCTGTTACGCTAGAAATCCGCTCGGTTCTGCGTACACCCTCCGAACGTTTTGCGACCACCTGCGCCTTCAGTTCCAGGGTCACGAGCGGAACCATCCCCTGGCGCACGACTACCCATAGCTCTCCAGAACCTATGGTTGTCGCCTTGACATCAAAGTAGACGCGCACAGGTTTGTTCGGCTCCGGCGGTTCGATCTCCACCCGGGTCTCTGCTACTGGCTGGAAGTTCTGCCGGGGAACGAGCTGCACCACGATGTTACGAGTTACATCAATCGGGGCGGAGCTGTCCGCGCGAGACTGTCCGCGACGAACTGTTTTCTCCAATTCCTCGCGGGCGATTTCGACGTTGACAGAAGTAACCTCGTTGACCACCACTTCCGCATCCATCTGAGCTGCAAAGAAATGTTTTACTGGCAATGCTTCCTGCTTCTTTGCCTCTCTAGTTGCTCCGCGTGATACAGGCACGACGGGTGCGTCTTTTTCCCGTCCTGTCTTTGTGCGAGTCGCTCCCCGGGATCCCCCCGCATCTGGCACAATTGGCGGAGAAGGCGGATCCCACGTGCGAGTCGATCCCCGGGGGCGCCCCCCACCTGGCCCATGGGGGCCAAGGCGATCCTGATGTTCCTTAATCAAAGGTATTTCGTCTGTTTTACAAATTCGATCCATAAACGGAACTGGGACGCCCTCACGACCGTTATCGCCTCTTACAAACTTGCATTGTGTCGTTTCAACTGTGTCCATCGGTATCAGGACACCGACAACTGCGTCGTCCTGCACCACTACAGCTGGCGTTCGATCTTGAGACACCTGAAGCACCTGATCGCGAAGGACTGTTTTGCAAGCGCCGCCTTCATGCAAATCCAAATAAGTTCTCAGATTTTCATCTGACTTCACAGCCAAGCGCTTGAACAAATCGTCAGAACGAAAGTAGTAAAAGTATGGTGCCTCGCGGAATTGTTCGGTACGTCGCACCACAACACTGGGTGCTGGGTGGCTCTCAATGAGCTGTCGCGCCAGTCGGACTGACATATCTGCGTCGAGACGAAGTATGTCTTGATTCACAGCCGCAGGTATCGGACGACTAGCAAAGCCGCCGATGTCGATCCAACGTGCCCCACGATGTTCGAGGCTTCGCGGATCTCCGAGGTTAAACCATTTGGATAGCGCCTGGCAGACGTCTGGTTGGATGAAGTAGTTCGTGTGATATACGCGCCCGTTAGTGCCAAAATTGAGAACATCGCCGATAATGCCACCCATTTGGGGATTACCGTAAACCATGGATGCAGTATCGACTACCAGATCATTGGCTACCCCCATCAACTCATCGACAAGTCGGTCTGCGAGTGCCTGCTTGAGCTTGCCCGGAAGTTCCTTGGCTGATTCCATATCCAGGAGATTCGCCTCGAAGTCCGACAGAACAGCAAAGCTTTCCACCAGTTGTTGAGTCGGTTGCCCCGGTTGACTACGATTTAACCCGTTCACAAAATCGCCGTCGGGCTCCATCGCCGCAAGACCGGGCACTTGTTGAGATGTAACTGCGGTGGAGGCCAATGCCTTCACAAAAACCCCTACCCCCCGGAGCAGTCCGTTCAGAAGATCCGATGCCAAGGCCACTGGTGGCGCAAAAAGTTCCACAACCCGCATCGAGGCGATTGCGAGATTCGTATAGAGATCGACAAAGACGCGCCAGTTGTCAGGTTCCGCAAGATGGGTCCCAGCATTGGCGCACGCGACGAAGACGCATCGATCAAACTTCGCGTTCCAGGTATCCGATGGCAACAACTGCTCGACCAGGCACCGATACACAAGTCCGCCCCGACTGTGACAGATCGCATCAAAATGAATAGGAAATGGACTCTCGAGTTTTTTCAGGTAATCCAACAGCGCCTCGGCGTTTTCCCGTGGATCTTCGCTCAACGTCCGATGGTCGAATCCCAGGACCAGGTCATACCCTCGCTTGGCCGCCCTGAGAAACTCCACACCAGCAGGGGTGACTCCTAGGGCACCATACCCTCCCTTGGTGCTGCTGAAGGTGCCGTGAATCAAGAGAAGGATACGCGCAGGACGATTTGCGGGCAGTTCTAAGGTCTCCACAGAGGGGATCCTTTTCCACCTGCTCGGTTCTCTGTCATCGACGAAGATGAGGCCCGGCTCCACGTCTCGTTCAAGGTGCTTGACGACCTCGCTGGCCACGAACTTTGCGGCAAACTTCAAGACAACGGCAGTGACTGCGCGATATATAATGTCATCGAAGAAGCCGCGGCGGCTCTTTCGACGTTCAGCGATGCTGCTGCCATGGACGTCTACGGTGAAAGTCACCCGCTTTCCTGCACGACCGGCGGCGCCGCGTTTGCGCTGTGGCGGTGCAGGTTGTTCGGTGACGTGGCCAAAAGACCACGAGTAGACGCCATCCTGCTCCAGCAGCAGGACGGCGTTCTCGTCAGGGCCCAGGTCGACTTCAACCGAAACCGGTTGGACCTCGGGAACTGTCGTCGGTGCGGCACGACGTTTGCCATCTGCCGTTGCCGGCTCTTGCGTCGGGGAAAGCACAACCGTGTCGACGATTGTCAGGTCAAGTGCTGTGAGCGCCTTTTTCAAGGCTTTGGTCATTTCTGAAGTTGTTTCCGCGTTGGGGCCGAGCGGGACAGGTCCCATCGGGCGCGGGCCGCGAGTGCCTTGATGGCCACGAGAAAAACGCGGTGCAGAAACTTCGTAGGTACTGGGTATGGTAACCCGAACTCCACTGTTGCGAACTAGAGTTTCCATTATTTCCCCTCCTTGCATTAGCAAATAAGAGCGACCCCGTTACTCAGCCGATTTGTATCGTAGGAATGGACACCTCACTTGCTGCTACAGGATTCATAATCGGTAATAGTGTTACTTGAATATAGTCTGTATTCCCGCCCATTTGTTCGAAGAGACGTGAGCATTCATAGTTTCACACTGATATGCCGATCGAATATATGTGTTCTAGTGTTCGTCGCGCGGCAGTTCTGGCAGACCGATCGGAAGCATCAAGAAATCCAGCAATCGCCCGAATATCCTCTGCATCCAGCCGACTGCCGAGCAAGCCGAGTACCTCGGTCGAGGCCATCTGCACGGAATAGTCCTTGTCACCAAGCAAGGCAACAAGCTCATGCACTACCTGCGCATCCATCTGATCGTTAATCTTGCCAAGCGCATGGGCCGCAGCGCGTCGCACGGAAACGTTCTCGTCACTAAGCAGCGCCACAAGGTTATTCACAGCGTCTGCATCCAGCCGATCGCCAAACTTTCCGAGCGCTTGAACCACAGCGCATCGCACGGAAGCGTTCTCGTCACTGAGCAGCGCCACAAGGTTATTCACAGCGTCTGCATCTAGTCGATCGCTAAGCTTGCCGAGCGATTGGGCCGCAGCCTGTCGCACGTAAGAGTTCTCGTCGCCAAGCAGGGCCACAAGCTCATGCAAAGACTCTGCATCCAGTCGATCACCCAGTTCACCGAACACTCCTGCAACGGCCCGCCGCACAGAAAAGTCCCTATCGCCAAACAAGGCCACAAGCGCGCACACTGCCTCTGCATCCAGCCGATCGCCCAGTTTTCCCAGCGACTCGACTACGGCCGTACGAACGGGAAAATCCCTGTCGCTAAGCATACCCCGAAGCTTGCCCATCACCTCTTCATCCAGCCGATCGCCGAGCTTTACCAACGCCTTGACTGCGGCCGTACGAACAGAAAAGTCTTTATCGCCAAGCAGGGCCAGAAACTTGAGGATCACCTCTTTGTCCAGTCGATCGCCGAGCGAAGCGAGCGCATCTACCGCGGCACGCCGCACGGAAAAATGCCTGTCACTAAGCAGGGTCAGAAGCTTGCGTACCACCTCTTTATTCATCCGATCGCCGAGCAGGCCGATCACCTCAGTCGCGGCCTTACGCACTAAATAGTACTCGTCTTCAAGCAAAGTCAGGAGCTCACGCACCGCCTCCACATCCAGCAGATTGACGTGCGATCCGAGCGCCGTGATAGTGGCTTCCCGAACGTTAGAGTACTTGTCACCAAGCCGAGCCAAAAGTGCGCGCACCGCTTCCGGAGCTAGCCGATCACCGAGCGAACCGAGCGCTTGGACCGCAGCCCGACGCACGGAGGAATTCTCGTCGCAAACTAAGCCCACAAGCTCATCCACAGCCTCTGCTGCATCCTGCCGTTCGACAAGCCTGCTGAGCGCTCGGACTGCATTCTGCCTCACGAATGAGTCCTTATGGTGAAGTAGACTCACAAGTTTATGCACGACCCCCGCCTCCAGCCGGTCGCTGATCAAGCCGAGTGCATTGGCTGCGGCCGAACCGAAAAATAAAAAGCTCGAGTCCCTAATCAGATCCACGAGCTTATACATCGCCTCTGCTTCCAATCGATCACCGAGCAAACCGAGCAACCAAGCCGCGGTTTCCCGCACGGTAGGGTTCTCGTCGCCAAGCAGGGCCACAAACTCCCGCACCATCTCCGCATCTAGCCGTTCGCTGATCGAACCGAGCAAAAGAACAACTGTCTGTCGCACAAAATAGTTCTCGTCACGCAGCCAAGCCAAAACATCGCAAGTTTCCAGCTCTTGGCCCAAACCAACCAACGCGGTGATGGCCGCCTCGCGAAATGGCTCTTTTTCTGCAAGCTCCAACAACTGCTCCTTGATGGTTTGAATGATTACCGGAGTTGGTGTTTTAATCTCCGGGACACAGCGCGCGGCAAGGAAGAGATTGGAGTGAATGACGTTGTCAGGCTCGGCAAGGATCCGCTGAATGATCGGCTCCCCCAATAGTCCAGCAAGAAATCGGATAACCTCCGCCCACTTCGGGTGCCAACGCTCCGTGAGAATGCGATTGATCTCCTCGGGCTTGTCGGCTGCGTACTGGGCGGCAAGGAATTCCTGAAACGACTGGTGGGTGAAGAAAAGGGCCTCCTCTCCACGGTCGAGCACCCGATTCACGAGACCAAAGGTGGTGAGGTCCTTGAGCGAGACCCGCGCATCCTCCGGATAGAGCTTGGCCGGCACCTTCTGGATCTTGGGCTCTACGTCCGCCAAGGCGAGAAATGCGAAGTCCTTGAGCTGAGATTTGATCTTGCGGGAGAGGTCCGGTTCGTCGTGATAGCGCGGCCGGTTCGGCTCGTGCTCAGCCAGGATGTGCTCGACAAACTTTCCGTAGAGCTCCGTCCGTGTTACCGCCTCCTTGAGCTTCCCGGCAACCGCCAGCTCACGCACCATGGAGGCGAGCAACGGCACCTGGGCAAGATCAGGCGCCAGTGCGCAGACGCTTTTAACCTGGGAATACCGCTCCCCGAAGTAGCGGCGCTGATCCTGGGGAGAGAAGGGCTTCAGGCGCAGGAACTCTAGCTTCGGATCGTTTTCGATCGCCAGCACCGCCGAGGGGCGAGAGGTGATCAGCACCGGCATCTTCCCCGTGGTTGTGAAGGCGATCTCGGCAAGTTTAGAGGGCATTCCTCGGATCTGGTCCAGACCGTCGAAGAGAAACACGAACCGCTTTTCTTTCTCCGCCTGCTCGAAGAAGTCATTGCGATCGACGGCGAGAACGTCGGCTGCAACGTCCTCAAGTCGGCCAGCAAGCACAGCTCTTAGATCCATTCCGCTCTTGGGATCAATCCTCTCCAGATCCTGGCAACTCATTAACCACGGCACCACGCGCGTGCGGCGCACAAGTTCGGCGGTCAACCAGTAAACGAAGACGGTCTTGCCCATCCCCACATCCGAGCTCAAGATATAGCTCTGTCGCGGGGGGAGTAGGCGCTTCGGCTCGAATGCATTCCATGTACGGCCATGCTCGTACGCCTTCGCCTCTTCCCCAGCTTCCTGCTCCTGCCGCTCCGAGATTACACCGCAGTCCAGATTCAGCGGGATGAAGGGGGCATGGTGCATCTTCTCCTCGAGCTTCGCGTGCGCCTCTTCGCCCAGGCGCGTACGGATCTGCTCGAAAACATCATGGACGACCCGCAGCTCGGGCCACCCCTCGAACAGAGGACGGAGCGGCACGATGAAGGCCTGGGTTGCCCGGTGCTTGGCGTAGACCAACCCGATCACTTTCTGGAGGCGCTGATCGACGACGGGAGCGCCGCTGTAGCCCCCATCCACGTTCTTGAGATTGAGTCCCGTAATCGGATATGACTCGAGCCCTTTAATCGGAGTGGGGGTTAGTGCTCCCATGCTCCCCCTGAATCCGATCCCGGACTCGTCGAACTGGCCAGCGGGGTAGCCGAAGCTGTGCAACTCGTCACCCAGTTGCACGCGCCAGTACACATCCAGCGGCAGATGGGGCCAAGGAGAAGTCTCGTCTGGTTGACGGCGATGGAGCTTCAGTACCGCCAGATCAGCCCCCCGTACCGAGCAGTCAAGGCACAGGTCAGCCTTGATGCAGCTTCCCTGATAGTAAACCTCGCCGGTTTCACATCCAGCCTTGCGCCACGTTTCAATGACGTGCCAGCAGGTAAGGACGTAGCCCTCGGGATGGCAAAGGAAACCGGTTCCTTCAACCTCTCCGGCAGGGTTCAACACCTGAACCAAATAATGTCGGAGATCGCCGATCTCTCCTCTCATCTCTGGGTACCTTCCGTCTGAGCAGCGTGAAGCTCACTAAATAGGTAATAATATCTAAGCGTTGGATAAACTTTAGAATCTATCAATACGTAGTCAAGCGATGATGGCAAGAAATAGCGCTGAGAGAGGCTCGACACAGAACGTTGAAAGATTGGCCGAAACCTCTAAGGTGGCAATTTATGCTACCTTTTCAAAAATCATGATGGAGGCCGTCTGTTTTTGCCTCTTTGGCAGCCTTGGCCTTTTCTGCTCTTACGAAGTCGTACGCAGCTTTTTTCATTTTTTTTACCACTACTTGAACGGCAAGGTAGTTATCGACGCCAAAAATATTTCTTACATCAATTGCCACTTTCGAGACGATCGGTATTACCCCCCCGGCACGATATGCATTGACATATCGCGTGAAAATATGTCGTTGCATGGGCCCGCGGTCAGGTCTCGCTGCCTCTTCGAGCAACTTTTCTCTTCGCGGCTTTGGGAATTCGCGAATCTGCGCACGTAGTGCGTCAGCTTGAAGCCACATTTTGCGGTACTTGAACAAAAATTCATGATCTGACTCAGTATTGCCCTTTTCTGTAATGATTCCCTTACGTATCATGTACTCTATGACGCGTACGGGAAGGTCGTATGTTTTTGATAACACTGAAGCTAATGTCTTTTTTTTCATTTTGGTATCCTTCTTAGCGCTGGGTTCTTGGCATTATTTTTATCAGCACAGGTAGCTGTAGCGACGTGAACCATTGCGATTTAATAGAGTATGTGCAATGGTGCAACAAATTCGTCCAATGTCGTGATAGTTTGCCCCAACGACGCGACACAACATGCTATATGGAGCCATGACGCAATCTGGAAGGCAATGGCACAGCACGATACTACATTGTCAGCCATGATTGTTGCATGTCACGACTTGACACGTTGTGCCACATTCTTGTTTGTGGACCATGACGAATCAGTGCCTATGATTAATTTCCGTGGGAATCCGCAGCGAGGACGATGAAGCAGAATTTGGGGGGGGAGATAGTGGAACGGTGTAGCGACTTGCTCACAAGTTACTTTAGTTGTCGGAACTCATCCATAGCACACGCAACCATTTGATATGTAAGAGCTATTCTTTTGGGCTGAGCCAGAATGTGGTGGTTAAAAAAGAAAATGATCTCATTTCCTCACACACCTCTATTGATTCTTTAGAATCTTATTAAGGTTGTCGGAACTCACTTGTTGGAATTGCCAAAAAATTAACCAGCCGGCTCTAAGAAAATTCCCTTAAGCTTGTAACGTATTCTGACAAAGATCATTTGGAATCAAGCGAAAAAGCGACTCGGCAAAGGCCCTGCGATGAACGGGGAGAGAAAAAGGACCGCCAACATCCAATGTTCTTATTTCGATCCCCTTCTGCTCAGCAATCAGCAGAGGATCATTGTGTTCGTACCCGGCGACTATCTCTGGCAAACTTCCCCACCGCGGATATAAAATGACAGTCAAGGCAGATCCATATTCCTTCCCGTAGGCATACATTTGATAGATATCCGCCTGGCTAACGCCGGCATGGGGCTTGTTCAGATCCAGGCGCTTCCATTTGGTATCGATAAGGCAAACCAGTTCGTCCCTCCGGTAAACCCCGATATCCGGTCGGAGATGGAAACGTGGCTTTCCTCTTTGCGTCAATAGGCTGCGGCCACCGAGTTGCGCTATAACCGCCAATTTGGTCCCCGCCAGAGCGGTTTTCATTTCGGCGGCGACAAACCGCTCGAACACCTCGTTCATGTCGAACATCAGCGAGTAGACCTGCCGGCCATCGCCGCCGGTCTCCGGTGACGTACTCTGTAAAATCAGCCTCGCCATGTTGATCAGCAATTCATACCGAAAATGTTGCCGACTGACCTGCAACTGCTCCGCTTCCTGGTTTGAGAATTCCCAGTCCGACACATCAGCGAATTCCATCAGCAACCCTCTCGCCTTACGTACCACCAGATCGCTCATCCGCTGCCTGGCACAGCACCGTAACCCTGCCTTGAGCAAGCGAGAGAGCGGACTGTCCATGGTAAACTCGTCCGCGGCAGTGAAAAAGCGCTGCTGCTGAATCAGGTTGTGTCGCTGCTGCTGAGGGAAAAGAAGTTTTCCACGTAGGTAGGCTCGATTTTCTTCCTCGGCGAGGTATTCCTTGATGGGCCCTCGCTGCCACTCGCGGGCCAGATGGTCTACATACAGATCCAGAAACGCCGCCAGCAAAGGACGCTGGGGGTCGGCAAGCCTGGCGATATCCGCAGGCTCTATCGGCACCATCCCGGCCCGGGACACCATCCAGAGCAGGTTTTCCCTGGTCCGGCGGGCGTCGAGGGGGCCAGCAGGGTCGTCAATTTTTGGGATCACCTCCAGACAGCGTCGGCCCACCCCCAAGGTTCCCACCCAGTTCGTCCCCTGGATGCTCCGATAGCCGAGCTTCAGCAGTTCCCTCCCCGATTTCGCCTGAAAGCGCTCAATGGCCGCAACATCCCCTGCCCCGACAGTGCGGGCATGACTGTCCCATTGCGGGCCAACGGGGATGCGCTCGAACTCTTTCAATTGAAGGGTGTGGTCAAAAGCCGGCATCAGAAGCCATCATAAATCTTGATAATGGAATCGGGTTCAATCTGAACCGGGATCTCGTAAAGCCTCCGCTGCGCCATAGCGTCGGCATGGCCAAGCAGGGTGTGGACCTTGGGCATCCGGTAACTAATAATAGCGTTGTCCTTCGCCTTGGGCCGACCGTCGACATCAAGGGACTCATCCAGATCGGCCAGGACCATCTGCACCTTTTCCCAGTCGTTGTAAAAATATTCCTGCAACAGCGGAATGATACGGTTCAGGAAGACCTGCTCGAGTTGCTGATAATTCTCAATACCCATGAAGTACGCATGGCCGATCTGATGGTCGCGGTCGTAAAGGAACTCAATACGGTCATTCATCGCCTCCAACAGCTTTTCCAGGTCGATGCTGCTTGGGCCATCGGGCACCGGCACACTCTTCTTGCTCAGAAGATTGGGGCGGGGCATCAACTCCCTGAAATCGAAACGGCGCCGCAGAGCCGTATCGAGCAGGGCAATACTCCTGTCGGCCGTATTCATGGTGCCGATGAGATGCAGATTATCCGGGACCCCAAACCGAGGAGCTTCGAGCGACTGGGTATGGGTGTAAGGCAAACGAATGCGGATGCCGCCTTCCCATGCCTGCGACTCTTCGTTCCACCGCATCCGCTTATCGGGCTCCAGCAAAGTTATCAACTCACCGAACACCTTGGAGATGTTGGCGCGATTGATTTCGTCGATAAACAGTGCGTAGCTGTGATACGGATCATTGATCGCCTTGGCTACCATCTGCTTGAAGATGCCGTCATGCACCTGGTAGGTCAGGCCACCCTCCCCATCGACGTCGACGACCGGCTTGATCCCTTCGACAAACTCCTCATAGGCATAGCTTTGATGGAAGGTGATAAATTCGTAGCGCTGAACCCGTTGGGGATGAGTCTCGAATGATTTGATCCTCTGAAGGAGCTCACTAATATCGGGGGAGAGCTCCTCTACCAGCTTGTGATCAATTGACCAGGTGCTGTTCTGATCTTTGAAAAAGACCAAAGGGTCTTGCCGCTTTTCATAATTAACATTCGGGCAGTCGCGAACCGTGTGGCCCTGAAGCGTTGCCCAAATAGACTGCATGGGGTGCTTGTGGGAACTGAGCTGATGCTTGACCTGCACCACTTCATGCCTGTAGATATCGGCAACTTTGGCCTGCCTCAAATTCAGCAGAGCCAAGGCGACAGCCTGAAACCACGTCAGAGAGCCTGCCATTTCGGCAATGAAACCTTGCCGAGTCTGGGGCTGGTTATCTTCGATAAATTGCGGATAATACTCTTTTCCCAGCTCGTAGGTCTTTCCCGTCCCAGGAGGGCCGTAAAGGATGAGGTTGAGCGGAATGTTGACTCGATTCATTTTCGTCGACAGATCAAGTTCGGTGTCAGGGATATGGTCTGCGCTTAGATCGGGACTCTCCTCTTTCAGCTGTAGCTCGGTCAAGTCCTGAACAGTCCAGAAGAAACTATGTATGTCGATCATATCTCGGGGATGCCAGTCCGATAACTGCTCCCTGACACGGTTCATGATCTGAAGGGTCCGCTGGTATTCGGCTGCGGTCAAGCGGTAACCGCTACCTAACGGCTTCTCTCCAATGTTCCGTAGAAAGCGGTCGAAGATTCGAGGTTTGATGAAAAAGTGGACCTGCGGGTTCCACACGAAGAGAAAAAACGTTGGAAATATCTTGGTCAAACTTGGCGGGCAGTCATGTGCATTGAACCAGTCAAGCATCCGTCCCAGGCTATCACTGACTTCGGGGCCGGCAGCCGCTTCGCGCAACAATTCATGGAGCAAGGCCATAAACTGCCGAGTCTGGGTATCATCACTGAGAATTTCATCGAAAAAAGTCGCATTGTCACGCCAGCCGGCCAGGTTCTGGACCATGTCCACACCCGGAAGTTTGCCGCGCAGGAGTCGGCCTAACAGCTCCCGGAAACTAACCGGGGAAAGTCCATCGATCTCGCCCTGAACCCATTCATCGAGCATTTCATGGGCCATCGCCGATAAAGCGACCTTGTAGTTGTATTCCTGTTCGAGATAATCCCGTCCCGGATTTTGAAAGTCGACAAAATCAGGGAGCTGCTGCTTGAAAATTGCTTTGAGCTTTTCAATCACGGCTCTCTCCCCTCAACCAGGTTCAATGCCTCCAGCGCACTATATCGATCTTCAGTTATCAACCGATCCTCCTTTGGTCCTGACTATTATCTCGGGGACCTAACCTGGGGCGCCTACACCCTCCATTGTTGCGAAGACGATCTTCAATCGATGGGCAATCTGGCCCCCTGAACCTACATCCAAAATCGCTGCAAGCTGTTCAATCTGCGCCGGTAGCTTTCTCTCAACCACTAAGAGTGCGCTTGCATTAGGAAGCGCACCTAAAGCCTTCTGCTCGGTCTGAATCCATATAATTCCTGAATAACGTGCAAGAGCACAACGACAGGCTTTATATGCCGCTTGTTGAACATTTATTCAATCACCCTACAAGTTGATTAACCCGCAGGAATGTTTCAAACTCGTCCGTTGCTGGTGGCGTAGGCAGGTTCAATCTAGCAATTAGCTGTTTGATTTGATTCTTCTTTTTTGATAAATCTGTTTTTAGAGTGTACCGTCTCTGATGTTTCTCAAGCCAATATGCTTTGAAAACTTCTTCTGCGAGCTTGGATCGAGACAGCTCTGCATCTAATGTCACTATAATTTTTAAAATGATATCACAGAAACCGACAACACCCCTTAACGATAAACTGACAGGCGCACCCACGGTGACAGGTGTGTGTAAAGGAACTTCTGTTACTCCAAGGTCAGTAGTTGTTGCAATGGTGGAAAATTCAGCGTACGCATCAGCAGTCTTACGGTCAGCAAAAGAGCCATTATGTGTAATAGAATTGCGGCACTCCTTGAAGTATCGATAACATTTCATCAGATTGTCTAGAATTGGCTTGCTATTTCTACTATGTCCTGACAATTGAGAATACAATCCGTTAACAAGCATAGTCGATTCTGTGGCTGTTATGCTGTCAATGGCGCCCCATATACCTTTTTTATTTCCGCTTGCATCAGTTGCTGTTGGAAATTGAAGTTGGTTTTCTAAGTCTTTTGAATAGCGCCCAAGATCTTCGAGAACGCGTTTCAGGTATGACTCGTGAAGTGCAAAAATATTAATAAGCAAGAACTTTGCAAACTGCTCTTGTTGCTGTTCCCAAGAAAGATCAACGCAAGCTCTTTTCAAATTTGCACCATGAATTCCACTACCAATAACAAAACGATTTGAAAGCTCATGCACTGTAGCTTGGGGCCGAATGCGAAGATATCCATCCACTTGCCACCTTAGATTCCACATCGCCGTCGCAGTCGGCCACAGAAAGTCAAACAGACTCGTCACTTCGTTGAATGTCTCCCGACTCGGTCGAAAATACAGATAATTCCTCATTTATATCCTTCCCGTTCAACTCTCTGTTTAGCGAACATAGGTTATGGTCTTTCCATTTTTCGCGCACCAAACCAGAATTGGCAAACTTGCCCGAGCAGTTCGTTCAGTCCAGCGGTCTCCTTGCAGACATTCAGGCAAGGCATCTTGATCCTCCGATTGCGAAAAGGTATTGCTATTTATGAGGGCATACATCACCAAGGCAGATTCCAGCCGGTGGGCATTTCCATTTCTTTTCAATCTTTGTTGCTGTATCTGGTGGAGCTGGAATCTCTAACGAGTGATATTTTCTATTTTTAAATTCCTGGATATTTTCTATTTCAATGAAAGCCATTAACGCCTGCTGTCCATGCAAGTGAAAAACTTGTCTTTCATTCGGGTTGCTGTAAGGAACATAAGCATTACTACCGCCGTAATAGCCGTTATTTGCAATAACAACCATTTGAAACATGTGATACTGAAGAGCAACAGCCATCTGGTCGAAAGTTTTCACATCTTTATTGTAGGCGCAAACTGCAAAAAGGTCAGATTCATCTCGCAGATCGCAAGCCAGTCGAATATCGGTCGCATCATAACAAACAGCCCCTGAAAGCCAAAAGGGCTCCTTGCCCTTCTGCGTCGACCATGGGTAACCCACTAACCACTGACAAGGGCGAAAACCTTGAATTCGAGGCACTGGATGATTTTTTCGCTTTTCATTCGGCGCAAGATTCAACTTTCCCTGCCGCCGGCGAAGCACCTCTAGGCCTTTTTCTTTTGACCAGACTGGAATTACCCAAAGGGCTGAATTAACAAGAGGCTCCCCTGAAAAAAGCTCCTCATAAGTCAACCCGGCCAGAATAATGGTTCCGTTCGCTCTTGCAAATGGGACCAAGTGTGTTTCGACATCGTTAGGATGCACTGAAAGTTCCGGCAGGATGAGCAGATCAATGGCACCATCAGAAGCTTTATGAGACTCTCGCAGATTGAGCATTCGCTTTATTGCCGCAAACGCTGCCGAGAGATGTTGACGATGGCGTTTTCGGAGGGCAGGGTCAGATAAAGTGAGATAAGTTGCTGTATTAAAGTCATCTGGACTCGGGACGACTGTTTGAACCACGCAAACCCGGAGGGGTCTGGTAAAAATACCTTTCTGGGGTGGCCTTTTGGGCCAATTGGGTGTGAGAGGCAGCATAAGAGTTTCCGACATCCCTCCAATCTTCCCCTGAAGAGTTTGAATGCGACTTCGAATTAAATTCAGTGTACTTTCAAGCCCGCCATTTATTTGCGAAGCAAATTTAGTGGAACGACAGCCAGGCCACCGTAACAGAGCGTAAAGAAATTGTTCTGTCCAGTCAGAGATTGGCAACCAATCGGCCCCAAAAGCCGTGTATCCGCTATGGAGCCCGTAAATTCTTTTAAACCAATGACTCTGAGGAATTCTGTAAATAGGTGAGTTTTCCTTCCATGAAACAGGTTCACGAGATTTAGAAAAATCATGTTGCCCTGTCAAAATGAAACGAAGAAGGTACCCAAGCTGAATTCTCCAGCGCATTTCTTCATGGCACCACTTCGGAACTCCATATAAACCTTTCGCCGCTTTAAGTTTATTTTGCTTAATCTCTACTGTTCCAATCAAAGGTACAGGTTTGATTTCGTCAACTGAAAGATAAACATCAGCCGGTGTAACTACTTCCGGTTTTACCTCTTTCCACTGAACAAGAAATTTTTCAGCAAAAGAAAGTAAAGTCAGCTCATTGCCGAGTTTGCTTCGGCCTGATTCAGGTTTACTAATAACTAATTCTGATAGCGAAATAATGCCACTAACGGGAGATGAATATTCGTTCAAAGATAATTCATGGCGAATTCTTGGGTTCAAAGAAGAAATTTTCTGAGGATATTTTTCAAAAATCTCTACCGCAAAGGAGGGATCTCTTTCTGCGATAAATCTGGCTCGATAAGGGTTCAGTTCGTTGCCTGCCAACTGAACCGGTTCATTGGCTTTCTTGAACGATCTTCGAGCAAGGATTGCATTAATAGCAAAATCCTTTTCAGTGAGACCATTGAATTTTCCGCATAAATAGCGAATAAGTTCGCGATAATGTTTCGTCTCACTGCTTCTGCCTTGCCGAAATTCGTTCCCGGCCTTCGGTGAATAGGCAGCAAGGAAAAGGAGAATCTGCTGCTGCAAATACCAGGGCAGTGAGCCAAAGTTTTCCCGGAGCAACCTCTGCGCCTCGCTCAACAGGGCGTCGCGAAACTCTCGTAAATCCACAGCGTCAGGCAAACTCTCGTCATCGCGGACGAATCCTGTCTCCGTCGCCCCAGCTCTGAAAATCTCAGCAAGACAATACCAAGCAATACGGCGCGGGGCATCGCGCCCTCCCCCTTTCGAGGTATATTGCCCAAGAAGTTCGAGAATTTTCTCAAGAATTTCTTTTGCCGGCCACAGGTCCAATCCAATGCGAAGCAATCGGACGTTTGATGGATCTTCAACCCAGTTTTCAATAAGTCCCAAGGCAAACGATCTCGCATCGTCATCTAATTCCGCTTGCGATTTTCTTTCATCTGCTGCGCCAAGCTCATCGTTAATGAATTCTTCATCTAAGTTCTCCCGGTCCTTCTCACCTCTAACACCGGAATCCAGCAATGGACGTAGAGACCGGAAAGTCGTCCTAAATCGACCGGCTGCAAAACGAGCTATGACGTATCCTGAAGACAATGGACACTCCCACTTGGTAAACTACCGAGAGGGAGGGGAACATGAAGAAGCAGCAACGTTACACGCCAGAGTTTCGAGCAGAGGCGGTCAAACTGGTAACAGAGCAAGGGCTGTCCCAAA